>JAFGKQ010000069.1 GCA_016928495.1 Candidatus Fermentibacterales bacterium | reverse complement strand
TCCTGATCCGGACCTCCGCCCTCCTGATCTGAGTATCTGGCTCGAGCAGCGGCCTGCTCATCGTTCTACCCCCAGCTCACTAGGTCCTGTGGCTACCGGTCCCGGAGAGATTATCCAGCCGGCACTCCGGGTCAAGCCCGCCCACGGCACACGGGCACACACATCCAACAGCACTGATACATGGAGGCACGCACCTTGTTCCGGGGGCCCGCTAGACCGCCTGCCTTCCGAACGGGGCAAGGGCGAGAGACGCCAGCTTCATGTGCTGCTTCGCGAAGGGTATGCCGATGATCGTGAGGGCGCAGAGGAGCGCGAAGACCACGTGCGTCAGCGAGACCACTATCCCCCCGGTCACGATCCAGAGAACGTTCATGACGGTGGAGACGCAGCCCGAGGCCTTCTGCCTGCTCCGCACCTCCTTGCCGAACGGAAGCAGCGACAGCCATGCCAGCTTCATGCACTGCACCCCGAAGGGGATGCCGACGAATGTGCAAAACATCAGCAGCCCGACAGCGAAGTACTCCAGCGCAAGGATGAGCCCGCCCCCCAGGACGATCCAGAGCAGGTTGCCCAGCAGACTCACCGGGGCCTCAGCAGCAGATCTCCCGGCGGAGAGCCTAGTCGACCCTGCGGGCGCCGCCTGCCGATGCGCCGGTGCTGACCCGCCTGCCCCGCGGAGGGGGCAGCAGAGGAGCATCCTGCACTACCGCGCCCTCGTATCCGGCGTCAGCAAGCGCCCTGCACAGGCCGGGGCCGTCCGCCCTGAAGAACATGATCTCGCCGGTCTGTAGGATGTTTCCGGATCGCCGTATGTCGATGGCGAAGGATATCCCCTCGATGGTCTCGGTCATGGGCCCCCAGGCGTTCACTCCCACGCAGTAGTAGTGGTCGGCCCGCTCGACCAGCAGGGGGCCGCCGCTGTTGCCGTGGTTGACGGAGGCGTCCACCTGGATCACCGGGGTGCCGTCCAGCTCCCTGAAGGCGCTGACCCTTCCGAAGGTGACGGTTCCCGCGTAGACCGAGCTGACATCGGCCGGGGATCCGGAGGCAGCGACCTCGTCGCCTACCTGCAGGTCATCCAGTGGGTAGATGGGAACCAGCGTGTAGTCGTAGCCCTCGATCAGGCCTCCTATGTCCACCGTCAGGACCGCCAGGTCCATGTTCATCCCGCTGACCATGTAGAAGCCGCACTGGTCGACCTGACGGATCTCCCCCGAGGGGAACTCGATGAAGAGGCCGTACTGGTCGGCCTCGGTCAGAACGGCTCCCGAGCTGACGAAGTCGTCGATGCCGAGGCAGTGCCGGTTCGTGAACATGAACAGCGTGTCCCCGAGAGCCCCGATGCCGAAGGCCGACCCGACCCACTGACCCGGCTCCTCGCTCCTGTCCGGCAGCCCGTAGACTCCCCAGATGGTTGCCGAGCAGCCCGAGAGCTGGCCGATTGTCAGCCCCTCTATCGGTATGTTGGCCGTAGAGGTCTGCTGCCCGGGCTTCCCCGAGCCCTGCGCGGCGGCAGAGCCGCTGGCGAGAACCATCAGAACGACGAGCATCTTCAGGGAGCGACGGCCGGACATGCCATTCCTCCTGCCTCCGTTAGACTGATCCCGAGTTGGGCCGGGCAGAGGATGATCCATGCAGCGGGCGGTGTCCAGATGGAGCGCTGCCTGCATATGTTCCGCAGGAAGCGGTCGATGTGCTGCCCGCCCCTGAGGAGAGGAGCCGGAGAGGGTGAAGGTCGGAATCATGGCATGGGGCAGCGAAGGCGACATAAGGCCCCTTGTGGCCCTGGCACAGGGTCTCTCGGACAGGGGGCACGAGGTCGACCTGGTCATCTCCCCGATAGACTACAGGGACTACTCCGGCATGCTCGAGGGCAGGCCGGTCAGGCTCTCCCTGACGGCCCCGATACCGCACGACAGGGAGCTTGCCGACCGCATGAGCGCCATGGCCATATCGAAGCGCGACCCGGTCGAGCACTTCCGGTTCCTTCTGGACCACCTGTTCGACCCGGTGGAGCAGGAGCTTCTCGACCACAGCGTCAGGCTCTGCCGGGACTGCGACGTAGTCGTGAAGCACCTGCTGGTGCACACGCTCTCGGTGGCAGCGGAGAAGCACGGTACTCCCCTGGTGGATGTCACGCCCACAGCGGGTGCGCTGAGGTCCCCGGACATCCGCTTCATGGGGGCGCCCTGGCTGGGAAGGCCCCTGAACGCCCTGCTCTGGCGGATCGCCTCGAAGGTGCTCTCACGCCTCCTGGGCGAGAGGATCAACTCGCTACGCAAGCAGGTGGGGCTGGATCCCATCCCCAACGTCTACGACTGGCTTATCACCATGAGCGACCTGACTCTGGTCGGCTGCAGCAGGGCCTTCTTCCCCCGCGAGGTGCGCTGGGGCATGAATGCCCGGCTGTGCGGCAGCATGGTCCCGGAGCAGCCGGAGACCGGCATCCCGCCCGCCCTGCAGAGTTTCCTCGAGGCCGGCGAGGCCCCGGTCTACTGCACCTTCGGCAGCATGATGCACTTCGAGCCCGAGCCGGACCGGCTGATGGAGCTTGTCTCCCGGGCCATCCTGGACGCCGGGCAGAGAGGCGTCATCCAGTGCGGCAGGCAGGACCTGAGGTGGATGCCCTCCTCCGACGACATCGTCCTGGTCGGCAGGACGCCGCATCGCGAGGTCTTCCCGCACTGCCGCGCAGTGCTCCACCACGGGGGAGCCGGCACGACCCACACCGTCACGGGCTGCGGCCTACCCTCGGTCGTCCTGATGTACGGGGTCGATCAGCTCTTCTGGGGACCTCTTCTCCACGGGAGGGGCGTGGCCCCGAAGCCCCTGCTTCGCAGGAAGCTCAGCCTTCCCGCCCTGACCGGGGCCATTGCGGAAGCCTGCGGCTCGGATGGCATGAGAGCCCGCGCGCGGGAGCTGGCAGGCGTGATGGCGGGCGAGGATGGCCTCGATACCGCCGTCAGACTGATCGAGGGGCTGCCCCGGTAAGGACCCGGCGAAGCCGCCGGCCTGTCTGCCCCGCTCAGTCCCCCGCCGGCGTGAACCAGTAGCCCAGGACCCTGGTGTCCGGGGCGAAGCTAAGGACCGAGGCGATGTGGGAGGCGACCCTTCTCTCCTCGCTCTCCGGAATGCCGGCCTGGGCCTCGTCAGGAGCCTGCCGTGGATCACGGGGGCGCTTCCCTCTCTGACCAGGCCATCGTCGAACCCGGGCCCCATGGGGATCGTCGAGATGAACCTGCGGTTCTTGCCCAGCACCTCGATGATGCCGTTGGGAACAGCGAAGAGCAGCTGTTGCAGTGGGTACTCGATCTGCTCCACCACGGCGCATCGCCTCTCTTGGTTGAGATGCACGACCACCAGCCTGTTCATGCCGTCTCCCGTCCGTTGGTTTCCTGTGGCAGCGGCCCGCCTGGGGCCGCCCCCGACGAGGGTAGGGTCTCCCGGAAGCGAATTCGACGCGGGGGGTTGCGGCCCGGTTTTCGGATCAGGACAATCCCGGCGATCGGTCTGTCGTGTGCAGCTCCGCCCCGCGGAAAGGACCAGGCGAATGCGAAGCGAAGCGCTCGTTCTTCCCATGCCCCGGATCGTCCTGCGCGAGGAGACCGACGACTGGGCCATTCTCTTCGATCCCGACACCGCCGCTACCTTCGGCGTCAACCCGATGGGCGTGCTCGTCTTCAGGCTCCTGGACGGCAGCAGAACGGTGCGGGACATCGTCGCCGAGATCCGCGAGCGCTGTACCGACGTCCCGTCCGATGCCGAGAGGATCGTCGGGGATTTCCTGGAGGAGCTGGTCACCCGCGGAATGGCCGAGCTGCGCACCCCGGGCGGGCGCTGAGATGATGAGAGCCTGCAGGACCCCCCGCAACGTCGAGATCTGCATCACGAACCAGTGCAACCTCAGGTGCACCTACTGCTCGCACTTCAGCAGCGAGGGCTCCGGATCCGATGACCTCCCCACCGGGGAGTGGCTCGCCTTCTTCGAGGAACTGAACCGCTGCTCGGTTCTCGAAGTCGTGCTCGGAGGAGGCGAGCCGCTTCTCAGAGGAGACCTGATGGAGCTCGTCAACGGCATAGTCACGAACCGCATGAGGTTCCGGATACAGACCAACGGGCTGCTGCTGACCCTGGAGCTCGCGGCTTCCCTGAGATCGACGGGAAGGTGCCACCAGGTCCAGCTCTCGATCGACGGATCATGCCCGGAGGTTCACGATCACTTCCGCGGCGATGGGAGCTTCGAGGGCGTCATCACCGGGCTGCGGATCCTCCAGAAGAGCCGGCTCCCCATCTCGGTCAGGGTGACGGTCCACAAGCGGAACGTGGATGACCTCGAGAGGATCGCGACGCTGCTTCTGGAGGGTTTCGGGCTTCCCGCGTTCAGCACCAACTCCGCCTCCTACATGGGCCTCTGCAGGCAGAACGCCGACGAGGTGCAGCTCGGCGTCGAGGAGCACTCCCGGGCGATGGAGGCCCTGCTTCGGCTCGGCGATAGATACCCCGGACGCATCCTCGCCAACGCGGGCCCGCTGTCCAACGCGAGGCACTGGCTCGACATGGAGCGGGCCAGGAAAGAAGGCCTGGACCCGTTCCCCGACTGCGGCTACCTCAGGTCATGCGGGGGAGTCTTCTCGAAGATCACGGTCAGGGCGGACGGGGTGATCGTCCCGTGCGTCCAGATGACCCATATCGAGCTGGGCAGGATCAACCGCTCCGATCTGCGGGTCCTCTGGCAGGAGCACCCCGGCATCCTGAGCCTCAGGCGAAGGTGGGATGTGCCTCTGGGGTCTTTCGAGTTCTGCAGGGGCTGTCCCTACATCCCCTACTGCAGGGGCAACTGCCCCGCCCTGGCCTACACGATCCTGGGCGTCGAGAACCATCCGAGCCCTGATGCCTGCCTGAGACGCTTCCTCGACTCGGGCGGGAAGCTGCCGAGGGTGTCCTGATGGGGACAGAGGAGCAACGAGAAGCTGTGGAGCACTACCCTCTGAGGCAGATCTACTTCTACCTGACCAAGGGCTGCAACCTCAGGTGCCGCCATTGCTGGATCGCGCCGGAGCACCAGACTCCCGACAGGCCTCTCCCGTCACTGGATCCCGGGCTCTTCCGGTCGGTCGTCGAACAGGGCAGGCTGCTGGGCCTGCGGGGGGTGAAGCTCACGGGAGGAGAGCCGCTCCTTCACCCGAACCTGGGGGAGATGCTCTCGATCGTGCGCTCCCGGCAGCTCGATCTGGTCATGGAGACCAACGGCACGCTCTGCACCCCGGAGATGGCCCGACGCGTGAGGGACAGCTCGAGAAGGCCCTTCGTGTCGGTCAGCATAGATGGAGCCGACCCCGAGACCCACGACTGGGTGAGGGGAGTGGACGGGGCCTTCGAGGCTGCCGTCTCGGGGGCAGGATGCCTGGCGGAGGCCGGGATCAGAACACAGCTCATCATGTCGGTGATGAGAAGGAACGCGCAGCAGATGGAAGCGGTAGTCCGCCTGGCCGAGAAGCTCGGCCTCGAGTCGGTCAAGTTCAACCCGGTGCAGCCCACTGCGAGGGGAGACAGAATGCACAGGGCGATGGAGACGCTGCCGATCCGGGAGCTGGTCAGGCTGGGCAGGTGGGTCCATGACGAGCTCTCCGGGAAGACCGCGCTCAGGCTCGTCTTCTGCCAGCCCATGGCCTTCCGCCCGCTCGGCAGGATGTTCGGACGGGGAGGAGACGGATGCGCGGTGTGCAACGTACTGGGGATCCTGGGCGTGCTGGCGGACGGCTCCTACTCCCTCTGCGGAATAGGGGAGACGGTTCCCGACCTGGTCTTCGGGCACGCAGGCAGAGACAGGCTGGAGGATGTCTGGAGGGGCTCCCCGGTTCTGAACGAACTCCGCGGCGGCCTTCCCGGAATGCTCGAGGGAGTCTGCGGAGACTGCCTGATGAAGGCTCTGTGCATGGGAAGCTGCGTTGCCCAGAACTACTACGCCAGCGGCAGGCTCACGGCCCCGTTCTGGTACTGCGAGCAGGCGATGGAAGGGGGGCTGTTCCCGGAGAGCAGGCTGAGGCCGGCTCTCGGAGTGCCGGGCTGATGTTGCCTGGAGCATGATCGGGCGACTCCCTGGGAGTTGCGGTTCAGCGATGACGGGAGGCAGTAGCATGACCTGGGAAGACCCGAGGCTCTTCGGGATAGGCGCTGGGGGGTTTGACGGCGCGATGGACTGCAAGCATGGGTACAGCCCCAAGCTCTCATGTGATGGTGGAATAGAGGACTGGGTGCAGTGCTGGCCCGGAGGGCATATACAGACAGAGCTCTGTCTCCCTGGCCCCTGGCAGTCCTGAGCCTGCCGCCGAGTGTAGTGCCAGCATCATGGGCGACGCTGGGTTTCGGACAGGTGAAAGAGCCGGTGGTTCGAGAGAGCAGCTGCATCGAGTCCTCCCGGTCTTGTCGAGAGGAGTCCGCGGGCGCATGCCTCACTGGGGAGCACTCGCGGTTGGCGTCGGAGTAGATCCTGGAGGGGACCAGCAGGCTCGCGGGGGGAGACACGCTGGAAGGTGAAAGCCATGTCCGTTCAACCAGGGAGCAGGTGTGCAGGCAGGGCGCAGACACAGACGGTCAAGGGGTCTGCTCCGGTACTGGTTCTTGTAGCGAGTGCCGTTCTGGCTTCGTTCAATTGCAGCTCCAGCGTTGAGGAGAGCCCTGCAGGCCCGGACCCGGGTGTTCCCGTATATCAGCTCGTAGTAGCCGACTCGTTCGGTGTGGAGATGGGAGACTCGCTGGAGCTCATCGGCAGCATAGACGGCTTCTGCTACCATCCGTCAGGCTCCGTCCTGATACTGGATCGCGTCATGGGCAGGGTCAGGATCGTCCCGGAGAACGGCAATCCCACGACCTTCGGAAGACTGGGCCACGGTCCGGGTGAGTTCTACTCTCCCCGAGGGATCTGCGCCATGGAAGACGGGAGGATCCTGGTGTCCGAACCGGGCAGACGGACGGTGATGGAGTTCGATGGGATG
>JAFGKQ010000068.1 GCA_016928495.1 Candidatus Fermentibacterales bacterium | reverse complement strand
GCCTGCGTTCCCTCTCCTCGCGGTGAGGCCCAGCGGCACGCCGAGGAGCACGAATATCATGCAAGCGAACGGGATGGAGTACTTCTTCTGGATCTCGACGCCGAACTTGTCGATGCTCCTGCCCGCGGAATCGATCCGGTCCACGAGGAGCCTCAGCTCGGCCGCCCTCGACGATATGTGGTTCCTGGTCCTGTTGATCCTGGCCCGGGCCTCGTCCGTGGTGTCCTGCACCACGCCGCCGCCCTCCAACTCCCTTGCTGCCTCCTCACCCGTGATCGCGAGCAGGTCGAAGGACCCGGTCAGTATCAGCTCGCTCCGGAGCGAATCGACCTGCCTGCCCAGCGAATCCACCAGGCTCCTCATCTGCGCGGCAGACATCTCTCTGTCACCCCTGGACTCCCTGTCGCGCCGGACGAGCTCGGAGTCCCTGGTCAGCTCCAGCGTGTACTGGTCGAACTCCACTCTCCTGTAGGAGGTCCCGTCGCCTGCCTCGTGCATCTCTCCATCGAACAGGGACAGGCGCATGCGGTTCGCGCTGACCGGCTCCATCCGCCCCGACAGCGCGAGTATCGTGCGCCTGCCTCCCGCCGGGACGTTCTCGTGAACGATGACGTTGTGAAGCTCACCCGTCAGGTCGTCCTTTGAGCCCACCAGGATCCTGTGGTTCTCGATGTCCTCCACGAACATCCCCGGGACTATCGTGGACGTCGGCCTTACCCTGCCTATGTCCAGCATCAGGTTCTTCGCCATGTGGTTCGCATCCGGCAGGACGTGGTTGTTGAACACCACCAGAAGCCCGGCTATCGCCACCGACAGGACCATGAGGGGGACCATGGGCATGAAGATGCTCACGCCCGAGGCCTTCATCGCCGTGATCTCCAGGTCTCCCGTCATCCTGCCGATGGCCATGATGACGCCCGCGAGAACACCCATCGGCACGACGACCGCAACCATCGAGGGCAGCAGCAGCAGAAACACCTCCGCGACCGTCCGGACGGGCACGCCACGGCTGACTATCAGCTCGAGGAGGTCGAGCAGCTTGTCCAGCAGCATGACGAAGGTGAACACGCTGATCGCGAGAACGAAGGGCGGGAAGAACTCCCTGATCGTGTAGGCCTGCAGCTTCTTCATGACCGTTCCGCTAGGGGCTCCCTCTCATTGTCCTGACGCTTGCAGCTTCTCCATGACCTGCCCATGATAGGTGCTCGGCTGTTCGTCAACAAGAAGCGCGGCGGAGCCGCTTCCGGACCGTCCCGGGCTTGCCGGGCGCATGTCCGGCAGTCACCGGGGATGGAACAATCCCGATAGACCGAATTATAGCCACTCGTGATACCGATGGCGTCTGAGCCGCCTTCCTGCCGGTCTGTTCCGGCTCTGGCGGTCCTCCTGCTGCCGTTGCTGCTCCTGTCGTCCTCCGGGCTGTGCGGTGCGGGGATCGCGCCGCCAGAGCTATACCCTCGCAGCCCCTTCGGGTTCTACGACGACACCCTGCCGATGCTCTACGATGCCGCCGACCTCGGAGCGTCAGTGGATCTGAGGCCGTCCCTGCGCCACGGCCTGATCTCCTACAGGCTGCAGCGCGGGGGCATTCCCGTAGGACCGACACGCGCCGCCGGGATCTCTCTTCTGGCGGAGAGGCTGGTCACGCTGTCGCTGTCCGATTACTGGCGCGGCTACAGCTCCGCGAACTGCATCCGCAGGGCGAGGGCCGACGGGTCGCTGCTGCCCACCATCTACCTTCCGCTGGAGATGCCCTCGTTCATTGCCGGCGCGATAGGCGAGGGGGGGCAGATCGACATCTCGGGGCACCAGAAGATCACCCTGTCAGGCATATCCCACGTCTATCCCGACAGGCCGGCCCAGGAAGGGGAGCGCCGGTCCTCATTTCCCGACCTCAAGATGGAGCAGGAGCTGAGGGTGCTGCTGGACGGCACGATAGGCGAGAAGGTCCATGTCAGCGTGGACCACGACAGCGAGCGGCAGTTCCAGCCGGAGAACCGCATTTCCCTCACCTACGATGGCTACGATGACGAGGTGATCCAGTCCATCGAGATGGGAGATGTCAGTCTCGCCATCACCGGTCCGGAGTTCGTGTCCTACAGCATTCCTCACGAGGGCCTGTTCGGCGCCAAGATGATCGCGCAGGTGGGACCGGTGGACGTCACGGTCATCGCGAGCAAGGAAGCCAGCTCCACCGAGTCGGCGGAGTTCGTCGGTCAGGCGACGGCCGTTACCGACACGATCCTGGATATCTACCCGGCCGACAACTACTTCTTCCTGATGTACCCGGACACGGTGCTCGAGCAGCACCCCAGGATACTGGACCTGAGGGTCTTCGTGGATGACCTCGATGCTACCAACAACGACGAGACCGGAGCCGTCCACGGCATCTACTTCACGGGCAACGACCCGCTCTCCCCGGCGGACACCGTCCATGTTGGCGAGGGCGACTGGGACGAGCTCCAGCCGGGTCCCGGGGAGGATTTCGTGCTCTCCTCGGACTCGCTCTTCGTGAGGTTCCTTGCCCCGATGAGCGACAACTACAGGATAGCCGTGTGGCTCGAGACCGAGGCGGGCGAGATCGGCAACCTCGACAGCCTCAACCAGTGGGAGCTCAAGCTGATAAAGAACGACAACCCGCTGGTCAGCGACCCGACCTGGCAGAACGAGCTTCGCTGCTTCTACTACTTGGGTGCCAATAATATAGTCCAGGAGAGCTTCGAGTGCGACATCTACTTCGCGCCGGGAGGACAGGATCCCGTCTCCACGCAGGAGGGCACCCCCCTGATAGAGGTACTAGGGCTCGATACCAACGGGGACGGCAGCCTCGCAGACGAGCAGTACGCGGTCGACTGGGACAACGGGTTCCTGTTGTTCCCCGTCGGCGCGGTCGGAACGCGGCCCTTCGACAGCGAGGTCCTGCTGTCCGACAACAGGAACCCCGACATCTACACCGTCAGGAACCCGGTCCCTGCGGACAGCAAGTACTTCATCAGGGTCGGCTACCGTGCGGCCTCCACGACATACAGCCTGGGCCACATCAACATCGTCCCGGGAAGCGAGCGGGTCGTGCTGACCGTAGACGGCATACCCCAGACCCTGACCAGGGACACCGACTACACCATCATCTACGAGATAGGCCTCCTCACCCTCATCGGCGAGGCGGCCGAGGAAGCTCTCGACCCCGGCAACAGCCTCAAGGTCAGCTTCGAGTACCTGCCCTTCCTGTCCGCGCAGCAGAAGTTCCTGGTGGGCACCAGGGCCGTCTATGGCCTTGGCGACCTCTCGTGGCTGGGCGGCACCATGATGTTCGAGAGCGCGAGCTCCTCCGAGGAGAGGCCCAGAGTGGGCGAGGAGTCCACAAGGACGTTCGTTGCCGACCTGGACGGGCACTTCGAGACCAGGCCGGCCTTCATGACGGACCTGGCCAACCGGATCCCGCTCGTGAACACGGATGCCGAGAGCCGTCTGGCGCTCTCGGGCGAGGTGGCCGCGAGCTTTCCCGACCCCAATACGCTCGGCAGGGCCTATGTCGACGACATGGAGGGCAGCGAGAGCTCCTTCCCGCTCGGCTCGAGCAGGCTCGCATGGCGGTTCGGCGGCTCGCCCTGGGGAGACGCGACTCCCGCCGGCTCGATCGGCGACATCAGGTGGTACAACAACCCACACAGGTGGGACCTCGGCGACATCGTGCCCGGGACGACCGGCTCCGCCGCATACGAGGACGTATCCAGCCTCTTCGAGATCTTCTTCCAGCCTGCGAGCGGCCTCCCCGGCTCGTGGGGCTCCATCATGCGCTGCCTGGACCGGTATGGAGTGGACTTCTCCAGGAAAACCCACATCCGGCTCTACGTGAGGTGCACGTCGGACCAGGCCGAGCTCTACCTGGACCTCGGCGAGGCGATAGACGAGGACTCCTGGTGGAGGGCAAGAGTCGGCGATGATCTCCAGTGGATGGCCAACGGCACGCTGGACACGGAGGACGCGGATGGGTCCGGCGAGCTCGACTCCAGCGAGGAGGACACGGGCTACGATCACCGCTTCAGCCCCCAGGAGCCCGGCTACTCGCCCAGCAATGACGATCCCAACCAGGACGACTACGCTACCGACATCTCCTCGCGCAGCATCAACGGGACCGAGGGCAACGGCGTGCTGGATACGGAGGACCTCAATGGCAACGGCAACCTCGATCGCGCTAACACCTTCTTCAGGGTAAGGATCCCCCTCGACGACCCCGACTACATCCTCGAGGAGAACCCGGAGAACGGCTGGAAGCTCATAGAGGTGCCTCTGAACGACTCGACGCTCGTCTTCGTGCCCCAGCACGTGACCGGCGAGCCCACCTGGGAGAAGGTCTGCTTCGCGAGGCTCTGGGTGAGTGGCTTCGTGCAGTCCGACACCCTGCAGATCTACGACCTGTCCATGGTGGGCAACCGCTGGGAGCCGATAGGCGTCGCTTCGTTCGAGACGCCGTCGCCTCCGCCTCTTCCTTTCGAGAGGATCACGGTTTCCACAAAGAACAACAGGGACAATCAGGACTACGCCGCGGACCCGCCTCCGGGGATAGACCCCGGCGAGGACGACGAGGGCAACCCGAGACTCGAGCAGTCGCTGGTCCTGAAGCTCGAGGAGATCCAGCCGAGCCACGAGGCAAGCGCCAGGCAGCAGTACTACTCCTCGGAGGACTACACGGCATACTCGAGCCTGCGCATGCTGGTCCATGGAGACGGGGCGGAAGGGGAGTTCTTCTTCAGGCTGGGCAGGGACAGCCTGAACTACTACGAGATCAACGCTCCGCTTGCAGACGGCTGGACCGTTCTCGAAGCCCGCTTCGACGAACTGACTTCGGTCAAGGAGATCATGCGGGCCCGGAGCGATACCCTGAGCTACCTGCGAATAGGCAACATCGCGGTCAGGGGCAACCCGAACCTCGGCGACGTGATGCACATGAACGTCGGAGTCAGGAACGTCTCGGGCACGAATCTGACGTCGGAGGTTTGGGTGGACGACATCACTCTGCACGGGACCAGGAGCGAGACAGGCTTCGCCAAGAGGGTCACCGCCAACCTGGAGCTGGCCGATCTCCTCCTGCTGAACGGCGATCTGAGAGACATAGACGAGGAGTTCCACGGGCTCGGCTCCTCCTCGGGGCAGGGCAGGCACACCACCGATCTCACGGCGAGCGCGACGCTGAACCTGCACAGGTTCACGCCTCCGCTGTGGGCCCTCTCAGCCCCCGGCACCT
>JAFGKQ010000067.1 GCA_016928495.1 Candidatus Fermentibacterales bacterium | reverse complement strand
CGAAACGTAGCGCTCCGGCTCGTACATGGACTGACCCACACCTACTGCCGCCGCCAGGTGCACCAGCCAGTCGCAGCCCTTCAGGGCCTGCCGGACTACGTCCGCGTCTCTCACGTCGCCGACCACCAGCTCAACCTGCGGATCGAGGTAGCGGGGACGAGAGGCATCCGGGCCATGTACCTGTGGATCGAGGTTGTCCAGGGCAGTGACGGAATGGCCCTCCTCGAGGAGCCTGTCCGCCAGGTGCGACCCTATGAAGCCTGCCCCGCCCGTGATCAGGACTCTCTTGCCCGCCAAGTCGTTGCCTTTCCGTTATCGATCGAAGGAGTCGGCAGCACGAGGTTTCGATGATTCTAGCCCAAAATGCCCCTGCCGGGAAGCTCGCCGGCTGTTCGCCCGCCGGCCCCGTGCATGGCCTCGATCAGGTCGTCCACGCACCGGGCTACGGTCCTCTCCTCCAGGACGAACTGGCGGCCGGCCCTGCCCAGTGACTCGGCCCTCGCGGGGTCGGCCAGCACGGCGGCCACGGCTTCGGCGACCGCTCCCGGTATGGCGGGGATCAGAACCCCGGTTACTCCGCTCCTGACATTCTCGCTGAATCCTCCGTCGTCAACGGCGACTACCGGTCGCGCGCATGCCATTGCCTCGAGGGGAACGAGCCCGTATGGCTCTCCCCTCTGGGCGCACACCACGACTCCGCTTGAGAGGTAGAGCTCCCTCAGTCGATCGTCCGGGATGCCCCTGTGGATCGTGAGATCGACACCGCAGGAGGCGGCCAGACGGCTCAGGGTGCAGGCGTAGCCCGGGAGCTCCCTGTCGGCCGCGATTGTGAGAGCCGGCCTCGACGCCGCCGGGAGCTCACCGAGCGCCCTGATGACGGTCTCATGACCCTTGAAGGGCCAGAGGGCCCCGATGCTGAGGACGCCGCTTCCGGCTCTCCATGAGGATCCGGGCCTGAAGAAGCCCGTGTCCACCCCGGGCCTCGCCACCGCCACCGCCGCCCCGAGCCTGTAGGTCGCGCGGATCCTTGCGGCCATGTAGCCGGATATCGCGACAACGCGGCTCGCGCTCTCGCACGCCGCACGGTCGAGCCTGCGCTCGACCGCCCTGAGGGGCGCCAGGAGTGCCCTGCCGGCAATGCCCGCCCTTCTGACGAGCCCGGGCTCATAGATGTGCCTGGGGTACTCGTAGCAGACGTACACGGACGGGATGGAGAGGTGCCGGAGCAGCGGCGGGGCGGCTATCAGCATCGAGTTGTGCACGAGAGCCAGGTCCGGGTCGCGTTCCTCCATCGAGGAGGCAACCACGCGACAGAGCCCGTCGAAGCGCCGCAGCCTCGCGATCAGCGCGAGGGGAGCCAGAGCCCGCCTGATGCCCGAGATCCTCCTGCCCGCGGGGAATGGGTAGCTCGTGAAAGGCAGGCCCGGGTCCGGATCGAGGCAGGCCGCCCTCTCGGGAGCGTGGACGTGCAGGTCGAGGCAGCCCCTCCGGACGAGCTCCAGGAGGTTCTGCGAGAGGACGCGGATGCCTCCCCCCGAGGGGAGGTGATGGAACACTGCTGCCCTGGCTGGCCCCCGCCCGGTCATGACCGCTGAAGCACCATCCTCTCCGCATGCGCCGAGTTGCAGGGCGCCGCCGTTGGTCCTATTCTACCAACTCGGCATGGTGCCGAGGCAGTCCCGTCTGGCCGACCCATCCGGAGCCTCTGGAAAGCCGGTGCGCCACATGATGGATCAGCCCGTCCCGGGCCTCAGCGTGATCACCGTCTCGCACGACTCCGGCGACCGCCTGCGCTCGTGGCTGGAATCATGGGGCTGCTGCGCCTCCGAGCTGATCATCGTGGACAATGGCTCTTCGGACGGTGCTGCCGCCATGGCCGAGTCCTCGGGACTGGCCCGGGTGCTGCGGATGGGCTGCAACGCCGGCTACGGGAGAGCTGCGAACGCCGGCGCGGAGAGCGCCTCCGGGGAGCTGATCATGCTGACGAACCCGGACGTCACGCCCTCGGGTCAGCGCTCCGTGCGGCTGCTCGCGGAGGCTGCCCGCGACAGCGGCCTCCTGTTGTCCGGGCGGATAACGGGAGCTGACGGCAAGCCGCTCCCCGCAGGCGGTCGCTGGCCTTCATTGCCCTGGGTCGTATCCCAGCTCATCCTTCCCGCTCGTCCTCTCGGCTCCCCCGAAGATCCCAGCCCCGCCTGGCTCGAGGGCTGCCTTCTGCTCATGAAGAGGAGCGATTTCAGAGCTCTGGGGGGGTTCGATTCTCTGTATCCGCTCTACTTCGAGGACACCGATCTCTGCTACCGGGCGGTCAGCCGGGGAATGCGCGTGAAGAGGGTCTTCGATGCCGTCTTCGTGCACGAACGGGGAACTGGCGCTCCTCCGAGGCCCGAGCTCCGGCTTCCCTGCTTCCACTGGGGGCTCTACCGCTTCTTCGCAGCGCACCGCAGCGCTTCTCTTGCGCTCGCGGTCAGGTGGCTGCTCGTGGTGAAGTGCCTCTCGCGCGGCGCCGCCCTCCGGGCCGCAGGCCGGACCGGGCCCGCCAGGGGGTATCTCGCGGCAGTGAGACCGCTGATCCGGGGCGTCCCTCCGTCTCTCGAGCCCGGACCCGGGAGCGAGCCGGCTTGAGGCGCCTTCTCGGCAGGCTCGCATCGGAGAAGGGCCGGCTCTCCGGATTCTCCATAATGAGCGCCGGCAACCTCCTCGTCGCGCTGCTCACCTATCTCAGGCAGGCGGAGATAGCCAGGATCTTCGGCGCGACCTGGCAGACCGACGCCTACGCCGTTGCTCTCGTCTTCCCGATGCTGGCGCAGCAGGTGGTCTCCCATGCTTTCGGCTCCTCCTTCATACCCATCTATGCCGCGGTGATGCACGGGAAGGGCAAGCGGGCGGCCGATCTGCTCGTGAGCCGCATCCTCTGCTGGATAGGGCTTGCAGGACTGCTGGTCGTAACGCTCCTGCTGGTCACCAGCCGGGCTCTGGTGACGGCCGCGGGTCCCGGGCTCTCATCGACTACGCTGGACCTCTCCTCTTCCATGCTGCGGATCATGCTGCCCATCCTCGTCCTGAGCTCGCTCAGCGGCATACTCAACGGCATCGTCACCTACCGGAAGCGATTCGGTCTGGTCAGCATGCTGAACGTGCTGAACATCCTCGTCGCTCTCGTCGTGCTGCTCGTGGGCCATGGCAGGTATGGGATCATGGTCCTGCCGCTGTCGGGCCTGGCAGCGGCGATAGTGGTCTTCTGCGCCTCGCTGTTCCTCGCTCTCAGGCTGGGTGCCAGAGTCCACCCCATGCTCGACCCGCGCGAGGAGGACTTCCACAGGCTGCTGGGGCTTGCCGCTCCGGTCGTGCTCGGCTCGCTTGTGGGCTTCCTGGGTCCCGTTGCCGACAAGATACTCGCCTCGTTCCTGAAGGAGAGCTCCGTGACGGCGCTGGAGTACGCGGTGAGGATCAAGAACATCGCGATGAGTCTGCTCTTCATGCCCATGGTCGCCCTGTCCGACGTCGGTCTCTCCAGAAAAGCGGCGGAGGGTGACATCGGTGCCTTCAGGAGCGAGATGTACGATCTGCTCAACTGGACCTCGATCATCATGCTCCCCTGTGCAGCCCTGCTCTCGGCCCTGGCGATACCGATCGTCTCGGTTCTGTTCATGAGAGGGAGCTTCGGCCTGCAGGACGCCAGGCTGGTGGGATACGCCCTGGCGTTCTACGCTCCGTGGCTGGCGCAGTTCGGCTTCGGTTCCGTCGTCTCGAGGGGCTTCTACGCCCTGAAGGACTCGAAGACCCCCGTTCTGATAGGCATATGGGGCGTCGCCGCGAATGTCCTGCTGAACATCATACTCATCGGGCCGCTGGGAATCGGGGGTCTGGCGCTCGCAACAACCGTCTCCTCGGCCGCCAAGACGGTCCTGCTCACCTGGTTCATCAGGAAGAAGACGGGAAGCAGCGGCTGGAGAGCAGTGGTCGTCGAGCACGTCCGCCTGCTGTCCTCGACCGCTCTGATGACTCTCACGGCGGTCCTGCTGATGAGGGTCCTGCCTGCGGGCCTCGAGGAGCCCCTCCTCACGAGGCTCGCGCATCTCGGGATCTGGATGGTGCCGTCGCTGGGCGTCTATCTGGCGGCTCTGCGGATGCTCGGCTCCACCACCCTGGCCAGGCTGGCCACCAGGATCGGCATGTCAGGTCGCGGAGGGAACACGCTCCAGTAGCGACTCCAGTTGGTTCCTGGCCGACTCGATGTCGTAGTTCGCCCTGGCGAACTCCCTGTTCCTCCGCCTGGTCTCCAGGGTCTTCTCCCAGTTGGCTGCGACCCAGTCGATCCCATCGGAGAGCTCGGGCGCGTTCCTGAATGTCCTCGTCAGGTCCGGGGCCCTCTCGGCCAGCTCCGACCATGGCTGGACGAGCGGGAAAAGCCCGGACGCCTGGTACTCCGTGACCTTCATCTGGTACCTGGTATGCCAGCCCTGCCTCAGGCAGGCGACGCCTATCTGGTGCAGGGACAGCAGGGATGGTATCCGCGACCTGCCTACCGCAGGATGGAGGACCACCTTCCCTGACGATGCCCGGCAGAGCGATGCGATGGCCTCCCTGAGAGGGCCGTCACCGACGATCGTGCCCCTCAGGCTGCTGCCCTGGACCCCCTTCACGAAAAGCTCCGGCTCCTCCGCCTCGACAAGGCTGGTGGGCATTATCGCGGCCTCTGCCCTGGGCGGCTCGGCGTACTCGAACCTCCCCAGATCTACGGCGTGCGGGAGGTAGACGGTTCCGGGGATCCCGGGCTGGCTTCCGGTTGCGAACAACGCCCCCGAGACGACCGACCGGTAGGCGTCCCGTTCCAGTATCGAGGGGCAGGAGTGCAGCCTGAGAGCGTAGGGCAGCCCCGCCTCCATGGCGCCGCGGGCCATCAGCTCGTCCAGGCAGAGGACTAGAGCCGCCCCGTGCTGCTCGAAGGCCCTGTGCAACGCGCCTCGGAGTGCAGTGCCCGAGATGAGCAGCCTTATCCGGTTCGCGAGGGGCCAGGGCCGGAGCAGCCGCGCTCGGCGCGGAAGACCGGTCACCCTGACTCCCTCGCAATCGGAGTTGCCCTCCGGGCCCACGGCGACAAGGAAGGCGGGGACATGCCTGGGCTGAAGCAGGTCGAGGACGGTGGTCCAGCCTCCCGAGAAGCCGGGGCGAACGTACCAGGACGCGACGAGGATCCTCAAGCGGTCTCGTCTCCTGAGGCTCTCATGCCGGCAATGGAGATCAGCAGGCCCAGGTTCATCCAGAAGAAGGCGTTGACCTGTGCCCATCTCAGCAGGTTGTCCACCATCTGGTGCATGGCGAACATCGCGAGGGAGGCGGCAAGAGCCAGGGCCAGCAGGTCTTCCCTGTGCCTGAGCGCGGAGAAGGAGGCGGACAGACAGGCCATCCCCAGCAGGGCGAGAGAGGCGAGCGAGACTATCCCTCCCTTCACAGCATGGTTCAGAAGCAGGTTGTTCAGGCCGCCGAAGCTGCGGATCGGCCTGCTGCTGACCCCGTGCCTGATGTCCCAGAACGTGAATACCGAGCTGTTTCCCCAGTAGAACTCCCTGGCACCCCAACCCCTGCCCGTCAGCAGGTTCTCCTCGAAGTCCGCCGCAAGGCTCCTGTAGGTTATGTACCTGTGCAGCAGGGTGGGCTGCATGTAGAGATCCTGCGGCTCCATCACCAGGCTCAGCTGTCTGGCGAAGGTATCTGCGTTCCTGGCGAGGAAGAAGACCAGGGCCGAGAGGGCGAGTAGCGGAACCCAGAGGCGCTTCCTGAACCTGTATATGATCACGATCGCAGAGCCCGCCGTGGTCAGGAAGAACGCCCCTCTGGAGAAGGTGTAGAGGGCGCTGAGGTATCCGAGGGCGAAGGCGGCCAGAGCCATGGCCTTCCAGCCCCGGCTCTTCTCCGTGATGGCGATCGCGAGGACGACCGGAAGCGCCAGCTCGAGGTAGCCTCCGAAGACGTTGGGAGCGCCGAAGAGCGACCCCACCCTGATCCTGTAGACGTAACCTATGGAGACATCCACCCTGGAGAAGCCGGCCGTCGTGAGGTAGATCAGCACTCCGACCAGGCTGGAGGCGAGAAGCGCCACTACCAGGCCCCTCGCGGCCATGATCAGGTCCCGCCTGGACCTGAGGAGATCGGGGAGGATGAAGGCCAGGGGCAGGAACAGGAAGACGCTCGATCCGTCCCTCACGGCGTTCCAGAAGTGCTGACCGTGGACCTGCACCGACAGCCAGATGCTCAGCGCCTGCACCGCCAGTGCCGCGGCCGCCAGCCTGAGAGCGCGGTTCATACCCGGAAGCGGCTCGTTCCAGACCAGCTTGCTGATCCCGTAGATGCCGAAGAAGCCGAAGCCGGCCAGGGTCGCGCCGTTGGGGAAGAACGGTCCGACCGGATACGACCTGACGCCGAGGGCAAAGAGAAGAGGCAGCAACGGGACCAGAGCCTTCTCCCTCACGCACAGCAGAGCCGGGATGAGCACCGCCGGGGCCCAGACCAGGGCCGCTCGCACCGGTCTCTGCCAGAACACCATCAGGTAGAGGTAGACCAGCGCGCCAAGCCCTATGAGAATGTAGGTGACCAGCTTCGGCGAGATAGGGGGGGCCCCGCAAGCAGGCCCGGGTGACCCTGCGGGCGATCGAGCCTCGGGCGAGCCGTTCATCCGCAGGCGCTCCTGAGGGCCTCGAGCGTCCGCTCGGCGCAGGCACGCCAGCTCAGGCTTGCGAGGAGCTCCCGTCTGGCATCCGGCGCGGGGGCGGAGACATCGTGCAGGGCAATCGGGGTCAGGGCCGATGTGATCGAACCGATGTCCAGGGCGTCGAACGGCTCGTACATGCCCGAATAGAGCTCCCTGATCGCGCTGTTGTCGGCGGCGGCCACGGGGAGACCTGCGCGGATCGCCTCGGCGACGGGGAAGCAGAAGCCCTCGTAGAGCGATGGGTGCACGTAGGCCCTCGCATTGCGATAGAGGGTGGAGAGGACCTCCTCGGAGACGTAGCCCGTGAACCTCACTCGCTCGCCGAGCCCGAGACTCGACGCGAGGCGGATCGTCTCAGCGCTGAGATAGCCGGGGCCGCCGCAGATCACGAGGGGTGGGACCTCCTCGCCGGCCCTCGCCGTGACCAGGTTGCCGTAGGCTCTGATCAGCCTGTCGTAGTTCTTCCTCGGCTCCATGGTGCCGACCGAGAGCAGGTAGCCTGGCCGCAGGCCGGGGGGCAGCGGGACCTTTCCGTCCGAGGCCCTTCTGTGGTCGCTGCCCGGGATCGTGAGGAAGCACCTGCCCTCCGCCTCCGGGAACCGCTCTAGCAGGTCGCTCATGGTTGTCCTGGAGTTGACCATTATCGCCCGGCACCTGCCCACGATCCTCTGGGTCCTTCCGCGGTAATGCTCGGTGAGCCTTCGCGGCAGGAGATCCTCGAGAATGAACGGCGCCAGGTCATGGACCATGGCTGTCCTGGGCACGGGGCACGGGAGGAGATCCCCGTTGGGGAAGTGGACCACGTCCACGCCATGGGCCGCGCTCATCAGAGCCGGCAACACGGCGGGACCGAGCCCTCTCAGATGCCGGAAGGTCCTGTAGACGGAGCCGGGATCGAGGTGTTGCCGCAGCCTGTCGCGGAAGCTGCGTGACGCCCAGTACTCCACGCTCACGGAATCAAGCCCGCCGAGCGCGGCGCCCAGCTCGAAGGCGTACCTGGCGACTCCCGTAAGCGGGTTGGAGAGGACAGCGGAGTTGATGACGACCTTCATGCCCTCACCGGGCCTGGCTCCCGGAGCGGTATGCTCTACGTGCCGAACAGGTCATCGAAGGATCTCCGGGCCCGATCATCGGAGATGCGGCCGTCCTCGGAATTCCTGACATCGCGGGGCTGGAACTCCTCGCAGAAGTTGGCATGCTCGACGTCCCTCACGGCCTCTGTCGTGCTCGACAGGCAGTGGCGGGTCTCGCTGTAGAGCCTGCACTGCACGCAGGAGTGAAGGTACCTGCCGCAGGTCTCGCAGACCGCCTTGAATCCTACGGTCGTTGCCTCGTGCTCGCTGCCGCAGTGGACGCACCTCATCCCGAGCGAGTCACCTCCGGGAGTATCTCGATCCTCTCGATGGTGTACTCTATACCCGGGAACCTGCTCAGCGTCACCATGTCCCCTATCGCCTTGCCGAGGAGGTCCCCGGCCATCGGCGCCATGTAGCTGATCCTGTCTCCAGCCGGGTTGGAGCTGAGAGGTCCGACGATGTCTAAGGCCACTTCCCGCGGCGAGCTCTGCTCCTCTGTCCTCAGGTGTACCCTCGTGCCCGGTGAGACCATGCTCTGAGAGAGCTCGGCCTCCGGGTAGACCCTCATCTTCTCCAGCTCCCGCTGCCACTGCCGCGCCCTTGCCAGCAGGAGATCACGTCTCTCCAGCGCGGCTGTGTACTCGGCGTTCTCGGAGAGGTCTCCGTGCGAGGCAGCCTCGGAGATGGCCTGAGCGGCGTCCGGTATCTGCCTCTTCAGAAGGTGCTCGAGAGCGTTCTTCCGTTCCTCGATGGCCTTCCTGGACTCGTACACGGCGTCGGATTCCCAGAAGCCCACGGGGATGCTGCTTCCGGTCCCGGCTCCAGAGCGCCTGGAGGAGAGCTCTCTGAGAACGGTGAGGAGGAGGCCGCTCTCCTTGGCGGGGCCGCTCTCCTCGAGGGCATCGGACAGCTTCGACAACCTGCGGCTGTCCATGCTCCCCAGCACCTCGGCAAGGTGCGACGAGAGGCTCTCGACCAGGGCCGAGGCGGTCCTGCGCTGGCTCTCCGACCTCATCATGGGGAAAAGCTGGAGAACGTGCTCGACCAGCTCGGTAGCATCACCCATGCAGTCCCTGAGATCCAGCCTGGAGCAGGCCTCGAGCGCCCTGGCGGCCAGCTCGGGATCCTGCTTCGAGCCGAGCAAGCGGGAGACTGATGTCTTGCCGAGGGCCTCGTCGGCACGTAGGAGAATCTCGAGAGCGCTGAACCAGCAGGACCTGGGAAGCCCGGGAAGGAGCTGCGAGATCAGCCCGGGACCTCCCTCCCGGCCCGCGACGAGCTCCAGGTAGCTCCTCACGCAAGCGCTCGATCCGATCTCCGAGAGCGCCCTCAGCATCCTCGGAGCGCTCCGCTCCAGCAGAGGCACGCCCAGCTCCTCCAGCAGCAGGGCGTTACCGCCCGCAACCAGGTAGACCAGCTCGAAGATGGCTCCCGACTCGGCTCTGGGAGCCTTCGCAACGGCCTCGAGGACCAGCTCTCCTGCCCTTGTCGCCTCCGGCTCCGGGAGACCCTTCAGCAGCTTCCCGATGCCATCGGCCTTCTCTCTCATCGATGTCCGGGATCGCAACAGCCGGGCAATTCGATCCAGCGCATCCACCTCCCCGGCTTGCGCGATGGAGTCCCCGACATGCTGGTACTCGGTGCTGCCCGAGGACAGAGCAATCAGTCGGCGCCAGACAACCTTCTCGTCGAGCCCGGTTCCCCGAACGAGAGAGACGATGTCCCGACTCAGGAGCTCTCCCCCGTGCTCGCTCACCGCGCGTTCGAGGAAGGCTGCCGTCCCCTCCTCGAACAGCGTTCGGAAGCCCTCGGGATCTCTCCAGCTCAGGACCCTGAGCGAGTCGTCCGCCAGCGGAGCCGTCTTCTCGATGAGCGTGGGTATGGTCATCCTGTGGCTCTTCCTGGACTCGTAGCTGGCAGTGAGGGAGTCCCTGGACAGGCTCTCGATGATGCCCGGTCCGAAATCCTCGTGCAGCAGGTAGGTTCCCTCCTGGTAAGAGAGCAGCTCTTCGAGCCTCCTGGCCGACGCGGAGAGAACGGCCTCCGGATCGAGCAGCCCGCTCCTCTCGAGAAAGGCCTCCAGCGGAGGGTACATCAGGTAGCGGTCCCGTACCTCCTCGACAAGAAGCCGCCTGAGCCTCTCGGCCCGCGGGAGGGCCAGTGCCGCCCGCCACAGGAACACGGATCTGGCAGCCTGGTCGGATACCGATTCCATGGCGTCCAGGGCAAGCTCCAGGAGCTGGTCCGCCAGCCCGTCTCGCCCCTGCCCGTGAAGGGAGGCCAGAGCTGCCGACAGGTCCTCTGCGGGGAACCCATCCGTGAGCGCCTCCAGCCATCTCTCCTCGAGCTGGCCCGGGTCCTGGAGCTTCGACAGTTTCTCTAGTTCGGCCAATGGCCCTCCTCGACTTGGAGTCGGCATCTAACATAAG
The DNA here is from genome assembly GCA_016928495.1 of Candidatus Fermentibacterales bacterium. Taxonomy (GTDB): domain Bacteria; phylum Fermentibacterota; class Fermentibacteria; order Fermentibacterales; family JAFGKQ01; genus JAFGKQ01. Next base: position 1,647 of record JAFGKQ010000067.1, on the reverse strand, counting down.
ATAGTCGGTCGGGTGAAGGGGAAGGCCGTCAGGCTGTAGATGTGGGCCGCGCGGGGATGCCCTTCGAAAGGAGCGGAAGCACTGCACATGAAGGACGACGAACGGGACGACCGGCCGATCGGGAGCGGACTGACACGCAGGGAGTTCTTCGGCCACCTCGGAAAGGCCGGTGGGGCGATTCTGCTGGGAGGCGCGGCGAGAGGGGCGCTGGCCGGATACATGGAGCACGGTGAAATGACCTACTGGGACTCCGGGATCTTCCACCACGACGCGGTGGACTCCTCCGAAGAGGCTTCAGGGATCGTCAGAGCGCTCCTCGAAGGCTCCTGGAGGGACTACACGACGATCGAGCTGCCCTCCGAGTTCCTCGACTGGAACATCGAGGCCAGACTGGACATGCTGCGGAACCTGTCTTCGCTGGTCAGTGGAGAGGGGGGAGCTCCGCCATCTCTGGCAGGACCGCACAACGCGGCCATGGCAACCTGCGGCGGCGGGCGCCGCGACAGCGTCATGAAAATCAACAACGCCTTCAAGGGCATGGGCCTCTGCCCTCACAGGGACAGGATCTCGGAGCTCATGGATCACATGACGAGCACCGCATCGGCGCCCATGCCCGAGAAGCTGCAGTTCCTGGTGGACCTCTATTCCGACAGGTCCAGCTTCGACCTGACCAAGCTGGTGTCTCTCGAGCTCTACAGCACTACGGATTTCGAGACCCACACCTTCCTCAATCTCATGGCCCATCCCGAGACGTCGCTCGTCTTCCTGGACTCGAAGTCCTACGAGATCAGGGGAATCGGTGAGCTGATCCACCCGGGGGACCAGACGGCGTCGCGGTACCTGAGGGACGTCGTTAGCTATACCAACATCGCGCACAGCTACTTCCACGGGGAGTTCCCTCGGCTCTTCCCGGGCATAGTGGTGCACGTGTGCGAGGTGTTCGACAACTCTCCCGGCACCGGGCGCGGGGTCCGGCTGGCTCCCGCCGGGACGGGATAGCCCTCGACGGACAGGCAGTGCAGGCACTCCCTCCTGCCACTTGCCCGTCCCCGGGCATCTGCTTCGTCGATCTCGACGGCACCCTGATCTCGTGCTCCTCGGAGAAGGCGCTGCTCGGGCGGCTCGTCGCGAGCGGGGCCCTCGGCCCCGTGGGGCTGCTGAGGTTCGCGCTGGCCTACCTGCGCCATCCTGCAATGACCCGGTCCGAGGGCAAGGGATGGAACAGGTCCTACCTCGTCGGCATGAGACAGCAGGTCCTTCGCAGCCATGCGGAGGAGCTTGCCCGGGATACTCTCCTTGCTCGGGTCCGCCCCGGCGTGTCCGAGGAGCTGCGATCGATGAGGGAATCGGGGTGTGAGATCGTCGTGATCTCGGCTGCTCTGGAGCCTCTGGCCTCCATCGTCGGGAAGGCCGTCGGTGCATCGGGGGTGGTCGCGAGCTGCCCGGAGGCCGTGGGCGGCGTGCTTACCGGACGGCTTGTCGGCAGGCGGCCCTGGGGGCGGGAGAAGAGGGCACTGGCCATGGAGATCGCTGTCTCGCGTGGAGTGGAGATCGGCGTGTGCTCCGCCATGGGCGACTCATGGTCCGACCGGCACCTCCTCGAGGCCTGCGGCCAGGCCGTCGCGGTCCACCCTTGCAGAAGGCTGG
>JAFGKQ010000066.1 GCA_016928495.1 Candidatus Fermentibacterales bacterium | reverse complement strand
GTCGAGCACGAGCTCCACAGCGGGCTTGAACTCGAGTACCTCTATCTGCTCGGGGTGATTGCGGGCCTCGTCCCTTATGGTCCTCATTATCTCGGCGCCCGTGATGTCCGCCGCGTAGTGCATGCGCTTCCTGGACGTGCCCCCGCCGTGCATGGTCTTCAGCGTGCCGTTCTTCTCCTTCGAGAACATGGTGCCCATTTTCTCGAGCCAGCGGATGGCGTCGGGCGCCTGGGTCACCAGGAGGTAGACCAGCTCCGGGTCGTTGACGAAGTGGCCGCCTCCAAGGACGTCGAGGTAGTGGAACCATGGAGAATCCTTCCATGGCTTGCTGGCGGCCTGTATTCCACCCTCGGCCATCATCGTGTTGGCGTCGCCGTGCCTCAGCTTGGTGGCGATCAGGACCCTGGCGCCGTTCTCGGCGGCGATCAGCGCCGCTGCCGTTCCCGCCCCGCCCCCGCCGATGATCAGCACGTCCGTCTCGGCGAAGCTGGAGGAGAGGTCGACGAGATCCGGGCTCACACGGCTGCGGGCCTCGAGCAGGTCCACCATCTCGTTGCAGATCGCGTAGCCCTTGCTGGGGCCGACCCCTATCTCCCGCCTCGTGCCCTCGATGAAATCGGGGTGGTAGTTCCTGAGTATCTGATCGCGCTTCTCGAGGGGCAGAGCGGTGAACTCCTCTCCGCGCTGCTTCCTCTCCACTCTGGCCGGCCGGGTTTCCTCGACCTTCTTGATGAGCTTCTTCAGTGATTCCGGATATGGCATTTGCGTCCTCCGACGTTCTCTGGCGGTCGCCGGCTAGAGTTTCGAGGAGTCCTCGGGGGCCCAGTCGTCAGCGGCGATGTCGGGCTCCATGACTCGTTCCTTGTAGAGCTTCCTGAGGTCCTTGTCTCCGGTCTTCATCAGCTCCTGCAGCGTCTTCTCGAAGCGTCCCCCGGCCACGTTGTCGACCTGTTCGGCAAGGTGCGCGGACTCCGGAACGAGGTGCCTGGCATGAAGCCTCCTGCAGAGCATCCCGACATGGTACTGGACCTCCTCCGCAGGGCATCTGGCCACGCACAGCCCGCAGGCGATGCAGTCGAAGGATGTCTCCGCAACGCCGGAAACGTCTCCCCGGATGGCCTGAGCCATGTAGTGCATGACATCTATGTCCATGGGGCAGCTCTGAGTGCAGAGGTTGCATCCTATGCACTTGAATATCTCGGGGTATAGCGATGCCACCTCGCCCCCCGTGCCCTTCATGCTCTCGATGTCGGAGATGGCCCTGTTGGCCGGGAAGAACGGCAGCATGGCGAGGTACATGCCCGGCCTGACCACGGTCTGGCATGCCAGACCCACCTCCACCCGGTAGCTGTCGGGCATCCTGAAGACCGTCGAGCAGGCTCCGCAGACGCCTCCCCGGCAGCCGCAGCCCCTGATGAGCTGATAGCCCGCGTACTCGAGAGCCTTCTGGATGGTGAGGCTCTCGGGAACCATGTACCTCTCGCCCATGACGAAGATGGGAACCAGCCCTTCCTCGACGGGAGGGGCTTCCTTCTCCTCGACCTTCTTCCTGACTGTCATCTGCTCGACTCCCTCACGGCAAGGGTCAGGGGACCCTTTTCCCGAAGCTGTTCGGTGAACTCGTCCATGACCTCTGCGAACCTGCTGCCCTCGGCAGCGGAGATCCACTCCAGCCTCAGCCTCTCCGGATCGATCCCGAAGTCCTCGATCAGGTTGCGGAGCAAAGCTATCCGCGCCTGGGTCCTGTAGTTGCCGTCCTGGTAGTGGCAGTCGCCCGGGTGGCATCCTCCGATGAGCACACCGTCGGCGCCCTGCCTGAAGGCCCATATGACGTGCTCGGGATCAACCCTGCTCGAGCACATGAACCTGATGTTCACTCCGTTGGGGGCGTACTCCAGCCGGGAGGTCCCGGCCAGGTCGGCCCCGGCGCTGGTGCACCACTTGCACAAGAAGCAGACAATCCTGGGCTCGAACATGATCACGCCTCTCCCAGACTGGCAGAGATCATCTCTCTGATCTGGCCATCCGTGAGGTTCCTCTGCTGCGTGGCGCCGCAGCCGCAGGCGGCAACGCACGCGCCGCAGCCCTCGCACAGCGCCTCGTTCACGGTGGCGACTCCCTTTTCCTCGTCGAACTCCCTGGCATCGTAGGGGCAGACGGAGATGCAGATCCTGCACGCTCCGCAGAGGTCCTCATCCACGTAGGCGACGGTCGGATCGTGCTGCATCTCGTCGTTGGCCAGTAGTCCTATTACCTTGCTGGCGGCGCCGCTTGCCTGAGCGACCGTTTCGGGGATGTCCTTGGGACCCTGCGCGCAGCCTGCCAGGTAGAATCCTGTGGTTATGCTCTCCACGGGCCTGAGCTTAGGATGAGCCTCCGACAGGAAGCCGTCCTTGTCGACCTGTATCTTGAGCTTGCGCACCAGGTCCTGCACACCGGGCTGTGAGACGATGGCCGTGGCCAGGACCACGAGGTCGGCCCTTATCTCGATGTTGCGCCCGGTCAGGGTGTCGGTGCCCCAGACGACGCTCTTGTCGCCGTCACGGAAGATCTTCGACACCTTGCCACGGAGGTAGACGACTCCCTCCTCCTCCTCGGTCCGGTGGTAGAATTCCTCGTAGCCCTTCCCGCCCGTCCTCACGTCGATGTAGAAGATGTAGGGCTGGCCGTCGTGCACCCGGTGCTTGTAGAGCAGAGCGTGCTTGGCCGTGTACATGCAGCAGATCTTCGAGCAGTAGGCCTTGTAGCGCTCCGGATCGCGCGACCCGGCGCACTGGACGAAGACCACCTCCTTCGGCGTCTTCCCGTCCGAGGGCCTTCTGACCTTGCCGGTGGTCGGGCCCGAGGCCGAGAGCAGCCTCTCGAAGGCCAGACCGTCGATCACGTCAGGCACCTCGCCCGAGCCGTACTCGCCGAGATCGGCGCACGGCAGCGTGTCGTAGCCCGTGGCGACGATTATTGCGCCGACATCCTCCTCGACGATCTCGTCCCGCTGATCGAAGACGATGGCGCCGATCTGGCAGACCTTCTCGCAGAGCCTGCACTTGCCCGTGCGGTAGTAGATGCAGGCATCGCGATCGATCACGGGCTTGTTGGGCACCGCCTGCGGGAAGGGAACGTAGATGGCGCCCCTTTCCGTGAGCCCTCGGTCGAACTCGGAAGGCACCTTCGAGGGGCACTTCTCCATGCAGTCTCCGCATCCCGTGCAGGTCGACCAGTTGACCGACGGGGCATGCCGGCGGATGCGCACGTGGAAGTTGCCCACGTAGCCCGAGACATCCTCCACCTCGGAGTAGGTCATCAGGCGCACGTTGGGATGCTTGCTGACCTCGACCATCTTGGGCGTCAGTATGCACTGCGAGCAGTCGAGAGTGGGGAAGGTCTCGGAGAGCTGCGCCATGTGGCCGCCTATGGAGGGCTCCCTCTCGACGAGGATCACCTCGAGGCCGGCGTTGGCTATGTCCAGGGCGGCCTGTATGCCTCCCACGCCGCCGCCGATCACCATGGCGCGCCTGGTCACCGGTACCGGGATGGGCTCCAGGGCCTCGTTGCCATGGACCTTCTCGACGATCGACCTGATGATCCTGATGGCCTTGTCGGTGGCCCTGTCCACGTCGGTGTGGACCCAGCTGCACTGCTCGCGGATGTTGGCGATCTCGCACATGTAGGGGTTGATGCCGGCGGTGGCGGACACGTTGCGGAAGGTGGTCTCGTGGAGGGTCGGCGAGCAGGCGGCTATCACCACCGCGTCCAGCTCCTGCTCCCTTATGGCGTCGGCAACCATGTCCTGGCCGGGGTCCGAGCACATGTAGATGTAGTTGGTCGCGTATGCGATCCGCGGGTCCTCTCTCAGGACCTCGACCACCCTCTCCACGTCCACGGTGCCGGCTATGTTGATCCCGCAGTGGCAGACGAAGACACCAACGCGCTTCATCGGTCCTTCTCCCTTCCACTGCCGGAAGCCGCGCCGATGGCGCTCGCGCCCAGTAGCCCTTCCAGTGAGGTCCGGTGCATCCCGAATCCGAGCACGTCCGGGTCGTCGATGCCCAGGGCTATCGCCAGGAGCTGCGTGAAGAAGATCACCGGCATCGGCTTGAACCCGGGGCTCGATCTGGCTATCTGCTCCTGCCTCGACTCGAGGTTGTAGAAGCAGAGCGGGCAGCTGACGACGACCCCCTTTGCACCGTGGTCGCGCGCGGAGCCCAGTATCTTCGCAGCCAGCCTGGATGAGGCGTCGGGTGCCGAGACCGACAGGTAGGACCCGCAACACTCGGTCCTGTACGGATAGGGAACGGGAGTCGCGTGGAGTGCCGAGACGAAGGCCTCCATGATCGTGGGGTTCTCGGGGTCGTCCAGCTCGATCTCCTTCCGGGGCCTGAGCATGACGCAGCCGTAGTAGCTGGCTATCGGCATGCCCTCGAGCCTGCCGGAGACCTCCTTCGAGAGCCTCTCGTAGCCTATCTCGTCACGGATGTACTCCATGAGGTGGTAGACCCTGACCTCTCCCGAGTAGTCGGGAAGGCCGTAGGGCTCTTCTTCCGGAAGGTAGTCGCGAACCGGCTCGTTCTCACGAAGGAAGGCGTTCACACGCTTCCTGCGGAGGTCGTCGGTTCTCATGCTGTGGTTGGCGCGCTTGAGGACGTTGTAGCAGAAGTCACAGATCGTGACCAGTCTGTTCTCGCCGCTATCTCGCAGGGCGCGCAGCATCCTGACCGGAGCGATCAGGTTCATGATCCTCTCCGACGAAGGCGGAGGGACAGCCCCGCAGCAGGTCCAGGGGTCGATCTCTGACAGCCGCACCCCGAGCTTCTCCATCGCGGCAATCGCCGAGCTCTCGAGGTGAGAGGAGCGTTGCTTGAGGGTACAGCCCGGGTAGTATGGAAGGTTGATCATTCCGCCTCCCTGGCTCACGTGGAGAGTTTCCGGTAAGCCGAGACGAGACCGGGCTGAGGCACGGTTGCCGCGAGGCCGGGGTCTATGTCGTCCGGTCCGAAGTGGTCGACCTTCTCACGCAGAGCCATCTGCCTGAGGGCATCCATCACCTGCTGAATGTCGATGCCCCTGGGGCACCTGACAGTGCACTGGAAGCAACTGGCGCAGATCCAGATCGTCCTGCTGGCCAGGAGCTCGTCCTTCTGTCCGAGCTGCGCGAGCCTCATCACCATGCTGGGCAGGATGTCCATCTCCGACGCCAGGGGGCAGCCAGCGGAGCAGTTGCCGCACTGGTAGCAGGCGTACAGGTGCTGTCCGCTGAGCTCGTCGACGCTCAGGCCGAACTCGCCCCTCACGGCCTCCTTGCGGAGGAGCAGCCTCTGCTCCTCCGTCTCCGATCTCCGGTCATCCATTGCTTCAGGGCTCCTCCCGGGCCCCGCAGGAGCGCTGCTCCAGCGCGGCCGGTGCGTTGAACGACGGGGACAACAGACGTCTCATCTCACAGTCCGCAACCTCCGTTGCCAGGTCGTCGAGCCTGGCCCGGAGCGTCTTGCTGAGGCCGGTCCCGTAGACCTCGGGCCTCTCTATCTCGATGGCGTAGACCGTGGCCCGGGAAGGGAACGCCGGGCCTCCCCTGCACATCCTCCCGCCCATCTCGAGGAGTCCGGTGATCGAGAGGTGGTGGAGGCCATGCATCGGCGCCGGGCTCGAGCAGCTCTGCGGACACAGGTTCCAGACGCTCATGTGGCCGGTAGGGTGAGCGCCCGTCGTTATCGAGTCGATCACGGCCAGGCTGTCGTATCCGACGAGGAGGTCCAGGAGCCTGAAGCCGGAAAGCGAGGTGGCCATGAACCGGATCCGATCCCCGGTCAGGGGGTCCACTGCCGAGGCCATGATCCGCTCGACTCTCTCCACGATTCGCAGCCCTATGGAGTCGTCTCCGAGAATAGGGTTGCCCAGTCCGGCGACAAGACGGAGATTCATGGACCCCTTCAGGCTCACAGAGCGGGCATTGGCGGAGAACGTGAAAAGAACGGGAGCCGCCGCGGCAATACGCCTGAGGCTGCCACGGCGGCCTCACCCGGACAACTCACACAATCGTATCCGAAAGGCCCGCCCTGTCAAGCCTTCCCGAATGCATCCCGGGCGAAGAGGGGGCAGGCTCGCTCAGTCTCTCAGTTCTACCTCCCGATTATCAGGATCTTGTGCGACTCGCTCTCCTGACATCCCGTCGCCGAGAGCAGGTAGACCCCCGCCGGGACGCCGGCCAGATCGAGCTCGAAGCTGTACGCCCCGGGCTGCAGGACGCCCTCGTCGGCCCGGCTCACGATCCGGCCCTGAAGATCGTAGAGCCTGAGTTCGAGCCCGGACTCGGATCCCAGGCCGACCTCGATGCGCACCGCGGACGAGGCCGGGTTGGGGGCGGGAGGGAGCATGGTGAGGCCCGGCGGCTGATCCGTGTCGCCCTCGCCGGTCCCGGAGCTGCCAACGGTGACCTGCATGATGTCGTAGGCGTAGTTGTGCCTCCAGGCTCCCACCCAGATGGTGTCGCCCTCGACGCTGTCGACGGTCAGGGTCACCTGTCCGCCTGAGTTCGTGGTGCCCTGTGTGTAGAAGTTCTCAGGGTCGGCGGGATGATCGCCTATACCGTCCGAAGCGGTGACCGTGACTCCGCTGACCGCCGAGCCCCCGGACGTGACCGTGAAGGTCAGGCTCTGCGGGCCCGGCCCGGTTGCCGACGGCCCCGCTATCGACAACCCGAGCGGGGTCCCGGTCCCGTCGCAGTTGAAGACATCCTGAGCGGGATCGCCGAACCAGTGATACATCCTGGCGTTGGTCAGCCCGTAGCCGGGGTATGCGTTGATCATCGCTACTCTGGAGACGTCGACGGCCATGCCGACGTGGGTCACACCGTCCTTGTAGAGGGCCCAGTAGAGGTTCCTGTCGAAGTGGTCGTTGGGGGTCGTGTAGGATGAGGAGCTGGCTCCCAGGTTGCCGCTGGCTCCGACTCCCGGAGCTGCCATCCAGCTCTCGGACAGACAGTTGTAGCTCAGGTTGTGAGTGCCGTTCAGGCACGCGACATTGAAGACGATGGGGTAGAAGGTGTTGGTCAGACCGTAGATGTCGCCCGCGTTCCAGCCCAGGGCCCACTGCCAGTAGGTGATCTGCCCGTGCCCACGGTAGTTGACGGACCCGATCCCCGCGTTGATCCTGGCCTTGAGCTGCGCCAGCGTCGCCCCCTCGGGCGGGTAGTAGGTGTAGAAGACCACGTCCGTCAGTCCGTAGGG
>JAFGKQ010000065.1 GCA_016928495.1 Candidatus Fermentibacterales bacterium | reverse complement strand
GTCGAGGAGGTGAAGACCAGAGCGGCCACTGCCAGGCTCGAGACCAGGTTGAGGGCGAACGCCAGGGCGGAGCCGCGCCTTGTCCTGGCTATCTGGCTGGGTGGTCTGGGATCGGTCTCCACGTCGAGCTCGAAGACCGTCACACCCGACATGGCCTCCGGCAGTGAGCGCCGTCCCCTGGCGGCCGGAAGCAGTCCCAGGCCCAGGAGCAGGAGGGAGGGAGGGGTAGTGGCGAGCCTCAGGAACTGGCGCTCGGTCCTCGGAGCGGAGCCATCCGGCACAGCGTAGCTGGAGACGCCTGCCGTGGTCATGGGGTCGAGTCTTCTGCCCGGCCCGGCAGTCTCGACGATTGCCGCCAGGCCGCAGGCAAGGAGGTAGAGCGGTGCAAGGAGCCAGAGGTAGTCCTCCACCAGCATGCTGACCAGGGCGGCACCGAGCAGCACCCACCCCAGGACCAGAAGAGTCTCGAGCGACGCCAGCATGAGCAGCCCGGACAGTGGCGCCCGGCGCCTCTGCATCCACGCGAGTCTCCTGGAAGCTACGCCCAAGCTCGCTCCTCCCGGCTTCGGGTCAGGCGGTAATCTAGCAGCACCGGTGCCTATCTGACCACAAGCATCGCGTCGCCGTAGCTGTAGAACCTGTAGCCCCGGGCAACGGCGTGCCGGTAGCACCTCCTGAGCATCGGGAGCCCGATGAATGCCGCTACGAGCGCCATCAGCGAACTGCCCGGGAGATGGAAGTTGGTCAGCAGGGCACCCACTGCGCGGAAGCGGTACGGCGGGTAGATGAAGAGGCCCGTCCTGCCCTCGATCCCGCCTGTCGGGCATGGCTCGCCGAAGTCCAGCGACTCGAGCACTCTCGTCGTCGTAGTGCCCACTGCCACCACTCGTCTACCCTCCGCAATCGCGGAGCGGATCGCCTCGAAGGAGCCCGGGCCGATCGCGTAGCGCTCCGGCTCCAGCCTGTTGTCCTCGATCCTCTCGAATCTGAGGGGGGTGAAGGTTCCCGGTCCAACGTGAAGCGTCAGGAAGGCCGTTCCTATCCCCATGGCGCCCAGTCGGTCCAGTAGCTCGCCGGAGAAGTGCAGTCCCGCTGTCGGAGCGGCAACCGCGCCGGGTACCCTGGCGTAGACTGTCTGGTACCTCTCCTCGTCGAGAGGCGTGGGTGGCCTCCTGATGTAGGGGGGGAGCGGTATCGAGCCCACTTCCTCGATTCCCGGATCGTCGGTGCCCCGGGGCGGAGTGAACCTGACGACCGCCCTGCCGCCGCCCAGGTTCTCGAGGACTGCAGCTCCATAGCCACCGGGAAGCGAGACCGAGAGCCCCTTCCTGGCTCTCTTCGCCGGCCTGATCATGCAGGTCCACGAGTCCGCGCTCCCTTCCACGGCCTCCACGAGCAGGATCTCGACCTTTCCCCCCGTGTCGCTCCTGCTTCCGGCCAGCCTGGCTCTGAGGACGCGTGTGTCGTTCAAGACGAGAAGGTCGCCTTCTCGCAGGAACTCCGGTATGTCCTGGAACCACCGGTCCTGCATGGAGCCTGCAGCGCAGTCGGCGACGAGCAGCCGGCTGCCGGTTCTCTCCCCGGCTGGTTCCTGGGCGATCAGGTGTGCCGGTAGGTCGTACAGGAGATCCGAGAGGGCCAGCTCGGCGGCGGGAAGCCCGTTCGGGCGTCCGCAGATGTCTTCCGGGGATGGGTTGCTCACGTCGAGGTCGGGCACCTCACGGTAAAGGAGGCGCCCTGCCCCTCTCTGCTCCAGACGGCAACGGTACCTCCCTGGAGCTCCGAGAGACGCTTCACGAGCGCCAGGCCGAGGCCCATGCCCTCCCTGCCGCTGGGGTCCGGAGTACGGAAGAACCTGTCGAAGATCCTGGGTAGGGTGTCGGCAGGGATACCCCGGCCATCGTCCCTGACCTCGAGCTTCCAGTGGCTGTCGCCTTCGGCCTCGATCAGCACTTCGATCCTGCCTCCGGGCCTGCCGAACCTGACCGAGTTGTCCACGAGGCTGAGCAGCATCTGCTCGAAGCTCTCGCTGCTGGTCCTCACGGCAAGATCCTCCGGGGAGCAGGTGAACGAGATGCTCATCCCCGCGCTCTCGACCAGTGGCTCGATGGAAGGCTTGATGCTGCCCAGCATCTCGCATGGCTTTTCCCATCTCTGCTCGAGCGAGCCGGGGTCGAGCTCACACCGGAGAAGGCAGAGCAGTCTCTCCACGTGGAAGGAGAGCCTTGCGGACGCCGAGCGCAGTCCGGACGCTGCCGCGGCCTGACCGGGAGTGTCCTCGTCTCGGCCCGACAGCATGTCCGCGTATCCGCCTATCGCCGTCAGCGGAGCCAGGAGCTCGTGTGACAGGTCGGACAGCGTCTCCCGGGCCGGGACCTCGTGAGCCGTCGCGGTCCTGCGGGGAGCATCGGGCTGACCTGCGGCAGCGGTCTGAGCCTGCTGCAGCCATAGCGAAACCAGTATCGAGAAGAAACGCAGCAGAGAGAGGTCGTGATTGGTGAACGCCTCCTTGCGCACGGACGCGGCGCTGAAGGCCCCCCCCGCCGTCCCCCTTATCCACAGCGGCACGCAGATCTCGCTGGCGGCCGCCTCGCTTACCAGCCTGAAGCGCGTATCGCTCGAGGAGTCGGACACGTACACCGGTTCGCGGTGCTTGTAGACCCAGGTCTGAACGGACTCCTCCCTCAGCGGGAAGGCCGGCGCATGCTCGGTGAAGCCGAAGCCCGAGACAGGCCTGAGCTCGTCCCTGCCCGGCTCTATCCTGGTGACCAGGAGGTGGTCCGCGTCGAGAACCGGAGCGAGTCGCCTGAGAAGGTCCCTTATGGAGGACTCTCCCCTGGTAAGCGCCTCCGCCGCCTCCGTGATCGACGAGAAGCCTCTCATCGCGGTCCGAAGGGCCCTGAGCGCGTCCTGGTGGTCCAGCAGGATCTCGAAGAGCTCGAGCGAGAGCTCACCGAGGGGATCCAGGCTGTTACCTGCGATGCCGTAGGCCTTCAGAGCCACTCGAGAGCCGGACCTGTCGGAAGCCCTCCGGGTGAGCTCCCAGAGGCCCCCTCCCGATTCCTTCCACAGCGATTCGCCGGGCAGCGGCATCTCCGCCCGGGCCAAGTCCCCTGCCGAGGAGACCGGGACCTCTCCCACCGTCAGCAGGGAGTCTCCCCTGAGCAGGGCGATGCCTGCGACCCCGAGGGCGGCTCCCAGGAGCCTCAGAGCTTCCTTCTCCGGAGAGTCCGAATGCCTGTACTCCCTCAGGAGAGAGGAGAGCCTGGCTGCCGACTGGTCGTCTCCTCCGGTGCCCGCACCCGCCTGCCGGGAGCCGGGGGTGAGGAAGGCAAGAACCTCGTCCCCTCCGGGAAGCAGGAATGACCGGATGTCCACTTCCACGCTCCCCCTCGGGTCCCGGACCAGCACCCGGGCCCGCATTGACTCCGGGGCCTCCCTGCCTTCTATCCTGGCGAGGAACACGTCCGTGACCCTGTCCCGCGAGGCTGGATCGAGCCATTCGGCGAAGTGAGTGCCTTCCGGCCGGATGCCCGAGACATCCAGAGCGAGCGATACCGCGGAGCTGTTGGCTCGCGTGATGATTCCCCTGGTGTCTATGGTGAAGCCCGGGATCGGGACAAGATCGATGAGAGAGGCCGGAGCATGCAAGCCTTCCTCTGGTCTCCGCTCCGGCAGCAGAGCGCCCTGCGGTTCCATGTTGAGCAGATAGAGTGGCCTTCGCCCGGGAAGGCGCTGGACGCAGCAGACCGTACGCACGACTGTGCCCCTGGAGTCCGCCAGGGTGAGGAAGAGGATGCTCCCGGACTCCGCCGGGCGTTCCCTGGGGAAGGAGTCCATCAGACTGGAGAGCGAGAGAGCCGAGGCCTGGTCGAGCATGTCCCTCAGGTTGGCGCCCCCGATCGTTGTCCCCAGCCTCCCCAGGGCGGAGCTTCCGGCCGAGACTATCCTCGCGTTCCTGTCGACCAGCAGGAGCAGCGATGTAGAGGAGGCGCCGAGAAGACCGTCGAGGAACTCGGTCAGTCCGACGGGGTCCGGTTCCTCTACGAGGCACAGGGTGGTATCCTCGCTCGTCCTCATGGCCCTGCAGAGCATGCAGCGCTGTCCCAGAAGGAACGGGAAGCTGCCCTCGGGACGCGGGGGAAGGCTGGAGAGCAGCTGGGGAACGGACAGGGACCTGCTCTGGAGAAGGCTGCTTAGCTTCTCCGAAAGCGCCGGCTCGCTGTTCTCTCCCAGTAGCAGAAGGCCGGGATCGGGCAGCTCCGGAAACCGCTCAGACGCAAGACGCATGGAACCCCCTCATGCTCGGCAGATAGGACCTCGGCAGGCTTGCAGCGACAACGACATATCCTATATTATGCGCTCAGTCGGTAAAGGAGAACCTTTGGAAAGACGCTGCCGCTGTGTCTGGAAGCTCTCTTCGACCGATAGAAAGGCTGCCGTCCGGGAGCTTCTCGACACGCTCCCCCTCGCCGACAAGACGAAGGATCTCCTGACAAGGGCTCTCGAGACGCGCGAGCAGGCCGGTCCGACGGTGATTCGCACCGGCATCTCGCTACCCCACTGCAGGAGCCTGCTCGTGGATGACTTCCAGATCGCCGTCGGCAGATCGGTGAAGGGAGTCGAGTGGCACGGGCAGAAGGTGAACGTCGTCATCCTCATGATATCCCCGGTTACCCCCGGAGGCCCGCAGCAGCACATGGAGCTGATGAAGCACATCGCGACGAGGATCAGGGACTCCGGACTGAAGGGCATTACGGGCGCCGGGACACCGGAGAAGCTTGCAGGCGTCCTCGGCTTCGAGCTGGAGGACTGACGTGAATCACGATCTCGAGAAGCTCATCAGCCTGCACGACATAGACGTCATGATAGACGACCTGAAGCATGCGGACATCATGGAGCAGGAAGAGTCTATGGGGCTTTCTCCGGATCACGCCAGGGCCGAGCTGGCCCGGATCCGGGAGGAGCTGGCATCAGGCATCCGCAAGCGTTGGCTTTCCCTCTACCAGCAGCTTGCCGGGCACTACGGGAACGCCGTGGTCCCTGCCGTCAGGGACCGCTGCTGCGGCTGCCTGACAAGGCTGCCTACCGCCATGTGCTCCGATCCCGACAGGAACGAGGAGATACACACCTGCCCCACCTGCGGCAGGATCATCTACTGGGCCGACTAGAAGAAACAACGAGCCGGAAGGTTGCCGAGATGAGCCGACTCGAGCTGAGAGAGAGCTACACGTTCGATGACGTTCTGCTTCTGCCTCGCCGCAGCGGAGTGCTGCCGGGCCAGGCAGACACCGGCACGCGCCTGACCAGCGAGATCGCTCTCAACCTCCCGATACTGAGCGCCGCGATGGACACCGTGACGGAAGCGGAGATGGCCATAGCCCTCGGGCAGGAAGGGGGCATGGGCGTCATCCACAAGAACATGTCTGTGGAGAGGCAGTCCGAGCACGTCCGGAGAGTCAAGCGGGCGGAGAGCGGTGTCATCGTGGATCCGGTCACGCTGGGGGTGGGCTCGACCATCGGCGATGCGCGCAAGCTCGCCGAGAAGCATGGCGTGTCGAGCTTCCCGGTCGTGGACGGCGAGGGAGTGCTCCGGGGCATGCTGACGAACCGGGACTACCAGTTCGAGGAGAACGAGGGCAGGCCCGTCACCGATCTCATGACGCCCAGTGAGAGGCTCGTCACGGCGTCGGAAGGAACCGACGTCGACTCCGCCCTGGAGCTTCTGCGCGAGCACCGTCTGGAGAAGCTGCCCCTGGTGGATTCCGGTTTCAGGATACGTGGACTCATAACGGTAAAGGACGTGCATAAGGCGATAGCCTATCCCAGTGCGTGCAAGGACTCTCGAGGGAGGCTCCTGGTGGGGGCCGCGGTGGGCGTCGGCGCGGACTCGACCGAGCGTGCCGAGGCTCTTGTGGAAGTGGGAGTCGATGCCCTCTTCGTTGACACCGCCCATGGGCACGCTGAGGCCGTCATAGCCAAGACATCGGAGCTGAAGTCCCGCTTCCCTGCGGTCGCCGTGGTCTCTGGCAACGTCGTTACCGCCGAAGCCACCAGGGACCTGATCTCGGCCGGAGCGGATGCCGTCAAGATAGGCGTCGGACCGGGATCGATCTGCACTACGAGGGTCATAGCCGGCGTGGGCTGCCCCCAGATCACGGCGATCATGGACTGCGCCGAGGAGGCCCGCAAGGCCGGTGTTCCGGTCATCGCCGACGGGGGAGTGAAGTACTCCGGGGACATAGTCAAGGCCCTCGCTGCCGGGGCCTCGAGCGTGATGATAGGGAGCCTGTTCGCCGGAACCACGGAGAGCCCCGGCGAGACCGTGATCTACAAGGGCAGGAAGTTCAAGATCTACAGAGGGATGGGCTCGATAGGGGCCATGAGGCAGGGCAGCGCGGACAGGTACTTCAGGGACTCCGGCGCCCTCGAGAGCAAGATGGTCCCTGAAGGCGTGGAGGGGATGGTGCCCTTCAAGGGACCTCTTAGCGACTACGTGTTCCAGCTCATCGGCGGCCTGAGGGCCGGTATGGGGTACATCGGCGCTGCCAGCGTCTCGGAGATGCCCGAAAGAGCCGTGTTCATAAGGATCACCCCTGCCGGGCTCAGGGAAGGCCATACCCACGACGTCTTGGTGACGAAGGAAGCTCCGAACTACAGTGTCGAATCCAGCGCTTTCTGACGGGGAGGCTGCCGGCCTCGGCATCTCCGCCTCCACGGTGCTCTATCAGCGCGAGGGGTATCTCCTCGCGCGGGTGAGGCGGGACGAGGGCGAGCTGCTTGCCGAGGTCACCAGGCAGCCCTCCGGAGACGGCAACCCTGCCATGAGGATGTCCTTCCCGGAGGGACTCGCGGGCATCGTCTACCCCTCGGAAAGGCACAAGCTCCCCGATGGGGGAACGGTGCTGCTCTACCAGGAGAAGGGCCTTGCTCAGGCCGTCGAGGAGAAGCCGGCTGCGCTCGGGGTCGACAGGGCGCTCTCGATCGGCGAGAGGCTCTGCACCATCATCAGGCGCCTCCACGAGAACAGCCATGTCCTCGGCTATGTCGGACCCGAGATGCTGATGCTGGACGAGGCCGGGAAGGCCTTCCTCAGGGCGGGAAGGGCTGGCGTTCCGAGGCTGCCCTTCTCGGCGCCCGAGGCGATCGGCTCGATACCCAGGGACCCTCGAAGCGACGTCTTCGCTCTCGGGACTCTCATGTTCAGGCTGATCGCCGGCAGTGACGAGAGAGGCGGCCAGATAGAGACCTGGAACGCGCTGGGCTCGAGAGTGAGCCAGCTCATCGAGAAGATGGTCGCCGAGAAGCCCGCCGACAGGCATCCGAACCTCGTCATGCTGGCCAGGGCCATCGAAGCCGTGAGGTCGGAGATCGCCGGAAGAGGAGGGGGCGCCAGGGGGCCGGCAACAGCCAGCCTTCGATCGCCGGAAAACGGCCGCGAGGCGCTGGCGGGGTTGCGGAAATCGAGATCCCGCCATGGGATGAAGCGCCGTGCCGTGGCACCTCTGCTCGGCGCCGTGCTGGTCGCGGCGGTTCTTGTCCTCGTCTTCGTCATCAAGCCCTGGAGCTGCTCCGGCAGACCATCTCCCACGGCGGACGGGCAGCCTGCCGACTCGACGCGCTTCGTTGCGCCCGAGGACTCCCTGCGAACCGATGCCGGCGCTCCCGACTCGATCACGGCAGATCCGGCGATCGAGCCGGATCCGCTGGTTCCTGAGGACGAGATCGTGATCTGGGTCTCCAACTACTCGGGGCGATCGGGCGAGGCCTCCAGCTTCAGGACTGGCGTCGCGGGGGGCTACTCACAGGTCTACCCCTCCACCGGCCAGGGCCTCAGATCCCTGGGGGCGGTGATGTGCAGGAGAGCGGATCCCTTCGTCCCCCTCGAGGAGCAGGACCTCTTCCGTCATGCGTCCCTGCTCGCCGCGCGCGACAGCTCGGAGGCTCTGGAGATCCGGCCGGTCGACATCACGATCATGCTTGGGACCGATCTGAGCCACGCGGGAACGAACGAGTCCTTCATCCGCGATCCCGTTGCACCCGCCTGCACGCTCTTCGTCGATGTGGTGAACTGCGGGCTTCAGTACACCCTCGATGGACTGGGCGCCGCCGCCTGGCTGAAGCAGAAGATCGACGGCAGGGCGATCAGCGTTGACGGGTCCGAGTGTCTCCTGTCCGTCACGGACGTCCGGGACGGCGATCGCTCACCCAACGAGGAGCTCGGGTTGCCGGTGCCCCTGCAGGCCACCCTGCTTCTCTACAACGACAGCCTCAGTGTTTCGAGCGGTGCCGAGCAGGTGCTGAGGAGCTACCTGCAGGCAGTGCCAGACGGGCCCGGCGGGCTGCCGGAGGGCCTGCCCGTTCCCGACATCTGGGTGCTCCTCGGATCGGATTGACCTCGAGGACCTTCAAAGCAATATTACAAAGCTAGTTAAGCGCATCCGAGGGAGCTTTCCAATGACCTTTTGCGTCAACGACTTGGTAGTCCATCCCATCCACGGTGCGGGCAGAGTCAGGCAGATTGCCCACACCGAGGTTTCGGGCGAGTCGACAGAATGCGTTGTGGTAGACCTGGTTGTCGGCAACGCTGGTGTCCTGCTTCCCGTGGAGAACCTGGAGTTCACGGGGCTGAGACACGTCGTCGACAGGAAGACACTCGATTCCGCCCTCGAGGTTCTTACCCAGAAGGCCGAGCCTCTGCCCAGGGACTGGCGCAGGCGCATCGAGACACTGAGAGAGCTCGTCCACTCGGGTGATCCGGGTCTCGTGGCACAGGCCGTGCGGGACATCCATGCGAGGTCCTCGGAGAACAAGATGAACCCCTCCGAGAAGAGAGTGCTGGCGGAGGCAATCGGTGTGCTCGCAGGAGAGGTTTCTCTCGTGAAGGGCATCGATGTCGCGGACGCCAGCGAGATGATCCTGAGCATGGCGAGCTGCTGCTAGGACCGGCACGCCAACTCCTCGAACAGACCGACGCCGTGCAAGGCTCCCTGGCATGTCCATTGCCGGCCTTCGGGCCGTGCCCGTCCATCGCTGCTTCCCGACCCCTGACATGCTCCTGAGGAGATGTCTCTGATGCGTGCGAGGAGCCGGGTATCGGAGACCGCCGCTCCGAGGGAGAAGATGATCCTCGTCGAGGTCGAGCTCGACGGCGAGTTCCGCGGCAGGCAGGCTCACGAGGAGATGCTCTCGCTGATCAGCGGTGCGGGGGGAGAGGTGGTCGGGGCCGCGACCCAGCACAGGAGCGCACCGGACGCTACCAGTTTCGTCGGGCGGGGCAAGGTCGAAGAGCTCGGAGCGCTGGCGGAACAAGCCGGAGCGACCTCTGTCGTCTTCGATCACAACCTCTCGCCGGGTCAGGTCGCCAGGATCGAGGAGGCCACCGGATGCAAGGTCCTGGACAGGACGGAGCTGATCCTCGCGATCTTCGCCCTTCAGGCCCGCACCAGGGAGGCCATGCTGCAGATCGAGCTCGCGCAGCTCACCTACGCGCTCCCGAGGTTGTCCGGCATGTGGCACCACCTCTCGAGACTGGGGGGAGGCATCGGCACCAGAGGCCCGGGCGAGACTCAGCTCGAGGTGGACAGGAGGAGGGCCCGCTCCAGGATCAGGATCCTCCAGAGGCAACTGGAGAGGATAGACAGGGAATGGCACCTCAGAGCCGGCAGGAGGAGCGAGGTCTTCCAGGTTGCCATGGTCGGCTACACCAACTCCGGCAAGAGCACCCTGATGAACGCGCTTTGCCAGAGCAGCGTGCTGGTGGCGGACAGGCCCTTCGCGACTCTGGACGCTACCAGCCGCCGACTGGAGCTCCCGGGAAGCCGCGGCACTGTCGTTCTCTCCGACACCGTGGGATTCATAGAGAGACTCCCGGAGACACTCGTTGCGAGCTTCAGGACGACTCTGGGCGTCGTCAGGGAGGCCGACCTCCTGCTCGTGGTATCCGACTGCTCCTCCTCCGACAGGCTGCACAGGCTGGAAGTGGTCGAGACCACCCTCGAGCGGATCGGGGCCTCGGCAATACCCAGGATGGTTGTCTGGAACAAGGCCGATCTCCTGGAGGAGGGAACGGTCCTTCCGGCGGGAGGGGTGGAAGTGTCCGCCCTGACCCGTGCCGGACTGCCCGCTCTTCTGGAGAGCATAGACATGCGTTGGGCCAGGTCTCTGCAGTGGTTCGAGCTGACGGCGCAGGACCTTCCTCCTCGCCTCGAGAACTGGATAAGGGAGAACTGCTGGGTTGACGAGATGGAGAGGACCACTGGCGGGATCAGGGTTTCCGGTGGTATAAGACCGGGTATCGGTAGGCTTAGAGCGCGGCTCGAGAGCGAAGGGCTAGGTCGCTATACTCTGTCCGCCTCTGGAGAAACCGGGGCGACCCGATAGGGTTACCCGGCTCGTAGACGGATCGGATCATGCCGGACGAAGAAACGCAGGATCAGGGGGCCGCCGTCCGCGAGCTCCTGCAGAAGTTCGACTCCCTCAGGAAGCTCCACGGCAGGAAGGTCATCTCCAGGGACCTGTTCGGCCGCCAGGTGCTGCAGTTGATGTCTTCCCCGCCGGCAATCGAGCTGATGTCGCGGATAGGCGACGATGACATGAAAGCGCGCAGGCTGCTCACGCGCCTGAGCGATCCCGAGAGATGGAGGAACGAGTCCAGTCTTCCGCTCCAGGCCAGAAAGAAGCTCCTCACGGAAAGACTGGCGGAGGCCGTGCTCGGGGCCTCCGGAAAGGACCCGGCGCTGATAGAGACGCTCATAGACCTGGTACAGCTCCCCCATTTCGCGAGCTTCGTGAAACTGAGCAGAGACGAGGACGGGGAGAGCGGCAGGACCGGAGGGAAAGTGAGCGTGCTGGACTGACCGCCGCCAGCGAGCCCCACGGGCTTGGCCGGTAGGAAGAGGTCCCTCTGGGCCACCCTCATAGCGGTGGCTGTGGTTTCCGTGTCTCTCGTGTACGTCGTTCGCTCGCTCGTCCTGGGTCTCAGAGAGGCCGAGGACCCCACGGCCCTGCTATCCTTCGATGTTCCCCTCTTCGCTGCTTCCATGCTGGTCCTTCAGCTTCACTTCCTGCTGGCAGCCATCACCTGGAAGATGGTCCTGGGCCTGTCGGGCAGCAGAGTGCCGCTCCGCTCCGCCTGGGTGGTCCACTACCTGGCCCAGCTCGGCAAGTACATACCCGGCAAGGTCTGGGCAGTTCTCGGCAAGGTCGGCCTCAGCACGAGGGCCGGGGTGCCGGCCTCTTCGGCCAGCCATGCCATCATCCTGGAGACGCTCCTCATACTGGCATCGGTAATGCTGATCGTCCTGCCCATAACCCCGGCGGTCGCCCGGGCGCTGGGGCTCGGACAGGTGATCTCGACTGCCGTGGTCCTGTGCGGTGTGGTGGCGATCCTCATGATGGGCCATCCCGCGATACTGGGCAGGGTGCTCGCCCTCGCGAGCAGGCTGATGAGGCTCGGGATTACCTGGGATCATCCCGACATCCTTGCGATAGTCCGGACCCTGCCGGTCTACCTGGCCATGTTCCTGATGATGGGACTCGCCTTCGTGCTCCTCTGCATGAGCTTCGGGGCGGATCCCGGGTTGTGGCCGGGCATCCTCATTCTCCCGACGGCAGTCGCGATAGGCTTCGCCTTCCTGCCCGCGCCGGGCGGTCTGGGCATCCGTGAGATCTCGCTCGTCTGGCTGATCGATCTGGTCACCGGGCTGACAGGCGTTCAGCTCCCGGCAGGCAAGGCGGAAGTGCTCTCGATAGCTGCCCGGCTCTGGATGACGCTTGGAGAGCTGATCGCCTTCGGTATCGCTCTGGCCATCAGCAGGGCGGTATGGAAGAAGGAGCCGGCTTCCCGGGACAGGACCTGATCGGGCACTTC
>JAFGKQ010000064.1 GCA_016928495.1 Candidatus Fermentibacterales bacterium | reverse complement strand
CAACGTTCCAGGGTCACCCGCCAGCGCGTTGAAGGAGAAGACCACGCAGATCGGGAGCAGGAACGCCACGAGCTCCCTGAGCCCGGGAAGCCTGCCGTGGAACAGGGGAAGCATGGGCGCGAGCAGCAACGCGCTGGGCCTGGCGATCGAGGCGAGCCCGAGGAGCAGCGCGGAGCCGGCATATTCCCGTCTCGCGACGCAGAGCATCACGAGGATGAGCAGAGTGGTGTACAGGGGCGTTATGAGGAGCTCGCACGAGTAGAAGACGGCAGTGCCCCAGAGGGCCCACGCGAGCGAGATCAGCAGGGCCCTCTGCCTGCCCGTCCAGCGCAGGCAGAGCCTGTGGAAAGCAGCTACGCCGACCAGGGAAACGAGCAGCGACAAGAGCCTCCCGGTCCAGGGCCCGCTTCCGAACAGCCTGTAGGAGAGCCCGAGCAGCCACGGGTACAGAGGCGCCCTGAAGAACGGGGCGTAGGCCTCGAGCTGGCCCCTCGAGATCATCCGGGCCCAGACATGATGCCACTCGGCGTCCACTACGCCGTGGCGGAAGAGCTGGTGCCCGGACATGAAGAGCAGGTGTGCGAGCCTCACGAGCAGGGCGACACCGGTGACTGCGAGCGTGTCCCGAAGTCCGGCCCTTCGCCCGCAGGTCTCCGGGATCGGTCCTGGTGGGTTCCTCAGGTCTTCTTCCCCATGCGATCGAGCATCGATGTCGTGGAGAATCCCTCGAGCAGGGGGACGGTCACCACCCTGCCCCCGAAGCTCCGCACCAGCTCGGCTCCCACGATCCCCGACTCGTCGTAGTCGGCACCCTTGACCAGGATGTCGGGCCTGATCAGCCGGATCAGCTCGATCGGCGTGTCCTCGTCGAACGCAACGACGAAATCCACGCAGCGCAGAGAGCCGAGAACGGCGGCTCTCGAGGAGAGGTCGAGGACGGGCCTGCCGGGTCCCTTGAGCCTCCTTACGGATTCGTCGCTGTTGAGGCCTACGAAGAGAGCGTCTCCGAGCAGCCTGGCGCTCCGGAGGCTGTATACGTGGCCGGGATGGATCAGGTCGAAGCAGCCGTTGGTGAAACACACGGTGAGGCCGGCATCGCGGAGCCGGCGAGACCTGGCCTCGGCGGCGGCAGGATCCAGCGCCTCAGCCGGCAGGGTGCCCATGCCTCCTCCGGAACTCGTCCGCCTCCCTGATCACGTCCTCGGGAAGGACGGCGTAGACCCCGGGCTCCGCGCAGGCAGCCGCAGCGGCGAAGCAGGCCATCCTGGCGACGTCCCGCAGGTCGATCCCGGCGGCGATTCCGAGAGCCGCAGTGGCGATGACCGTGTCACCCGCTCCCGAGACATCGAAGACATGATGGGCCACCGAAGGGAAGTGAACGCCGGCATCGTCCGCGGTAGAGAGAACGCTGCCGTGCTCTCCGAGCGTCAGGAGGACACAGGAGGCCGCCAGTCTCTCGCGGATCTCCCCTGCCGCGCGCATGGCATCGTCGTCCCTGCCGGGACGGAGGCTTCTGCCGAGGAAGCGCTCCGCCTCCAGCATGTTGGGCTTCACCAGACACAGCCCGCGATAGAGAGGGAAGTTCCTGAACTTCGGATCACAGCAGACCGGGACGCGCGAGCGGGAAACGACGTGATCGATCAGCCCGGGCGTGATGCAGCCCTTGTCGTAGTCCTCGAAGACCACGACGTCGGCCTCGGGCAAAAGGCTGTCTACGGCCGCGATCAGGTGCTTCTCGGTCTCCGGTCCCGCGTACTCGACGGACTCCCTGTCGACCCTGACTATCTGCTGGCGCCTGTGGCTCGCCATGACCCTGGTCTTGACGGTGGTGGGACGGTCCGGAGCGGCCACGACACGAGACGGATCGAACCCGTGCGATTCCAGCAGCTTCCGAATCCTGTCCGCTCCGGCATCCATGCCCACTATGCCGGTGATGAGGGGGACCCCGCCGAGCGAGGCGACGTTCCGGGCAACGTTCGCCGAGCCACCGAGCTCGAAGGAATCAGCGTCCTCGGAACCGGCGAGCACTACCGGGACCGGTGCCTCCGGAGACACCCTGTCGACCTCTCCGACCACGTAGTGGTCCAGGATCAGGTCGCCTATCACCAGCACCCTGCGTCCGGTGAGGGACTCCAGGAGGCTTTCCATGGTGCTCTGGGGCAGCAAACGCGGTTCCTTTCACCCAGTGTGGGCGCGGGCAGCCTTGACTGCAATCTATCTGACACACATACGTGCGTGGCAAGTGCGCGGGAGCGATCAGGCAGCCAACTCTCCTGGAGGACGATTGAGCATGAAGCAGCCCGGCCCGATCAACATCAGCGGCAAGCCCGAGGACAGCGACGGGGTCTACAGCAACGTCGTGCTCGTCTCATTCTCGAGGGCGGAGTTCGTGCTGGACTTCGCCAGGATCATGCCGGGAGTGCCCAACGGCCGCCTCAAGTCGAGAGTCATCATGTCCCCGGTAAGGGTGAGGTCTCTGCTCACGGCACTGGAGAAGCAGCTCAAGCAGTACGAGGATCGCTACGGCAAGCTGGAGGACTCCGAGCCGATGGGGCAGATGGGCTTCCAGAGCCCGCAAGCACCGGGCCAGGAGTAGACGGATGTGAAGGGACGTCCGTCCTACCCTTACGGCACGAGCGACCCGGAGCCCGGGGCCCCGAATCCCTCGAAGCCGCGCGAGACAAGACCGATCATGCTGACGCTCCTGGCTCTGCTCATCTCCGTCGGGCTGTGGATCATCGCGATCGGAGATCGTGAGTTCGTCGTTGAGATGAGGCTTCCCGTCCGCTATGCCCAACCATCTCCGGACCTGGTGTTCCTGGAGCAACCCGATCCCGTCGATACGGTCACGGTGGAGTTCAAGGGCAGAGGTCCTGCCGTGCTTCTCGACCAGTACCTCAGGGCACCGGAGGCGATCGAGTGGCGCGGCGAGCTCTCGTCGGTGCGCGGGCGGTATCCGTCGAGCATGGAGCACGCCTTCGAGCATTCGGACCTCCGGTTCGAGAATGGCGGGCTCAGGGCGCTCGGGGCGACATCCTTCTCGCCATCCATCATTACCAGGAGCGTTGACAGGCGATCCAGCCGGACGGTTGCGGTCAGGGCCCTCGCGAGCGGCCCGATCCCGGGCAGGTTCTTCTGGACCCATCTGAGCAGCGACTACGTGATACTGCACGGGGCGGCTTCCGTCCTGGACACGATCAGGTTCATCGAGACCGCGCCGGTGGCCCCGGCTCAGCCACCTATCGCAGTGGAGCTTCGGAAACCCAGCGGCATAACCGGCATCAGCCTCCCTGAGGTGGAGGCCCAACTGGTCCCCCCCGTGTCGCTCGTTGGACTTCGCGTGCTCGACTAGCTCTCTGGCAGGTTTTGTCTTGACACTGAAAACGACCTGCGGATAGATTCGCTATTCGAGGCTCGGGCCCGTGTGGCTCTTCTCTGGCGGAAGGGATTCCTTGCATCATGAATTCCAAGGTCCTTGTCCGGATCCTGATAGTCATACTGGCGGCCCTTCTGATACTCAGGATCCATCAGAGAATCGAGTCCTACAGAATCCCCGAGAGCCTCTGCAGGAACAACATGGTCATGCTCGCCAGAGCGAACATCCGCCACATGTACGAGAACGACGGGGCCTCCGCCCCCGACATGGACAGCCTGCTCTCCTACGCCGGTCTTCCCGATTCGGTAGGGGTCTGCCCCACACTGTGGCAGGCGGGCCTGACGGACTCCCTCTATCACTTCGACCCCAGACTGGCGTTGGGCACGCAGTTCACCGTCTCCTGCCCCAATCACAACCGTCACGGTGGCGTCGTCGCAGGCTTGATAGACAAGGATTTCCCCGACTCGCTCTTCTGCGAGGCCGACTGGATGAACACCTATACGAGGTACCCCTTCGAGCAGCACGCCCTCAACAGAATGACCGAGCAGTCCAGGGCCAATCTCGTGAGGGTGGGCGAGGAGCAGATGATCTACCTCGCTTCCAGGTACCCGAGGGTCTTCCTCCCCGTCGGGCTCGCGGCCCTGGGAGTCAGCGCCGACGAGCTGATCGACCCGCTCGGAGGCGAGTACGTCTTCGAGACCCTCGAGGACACGCTCTATGTTTTCTACGAGTATCCTCAGAGGCGCTGGAACCCGGGCCGGTCGGTCGAGATACAGACCTACAGGTTCATCGGGTACGCCACGTCGAATCCCGATACGACGAGGATCGAGATCTTCTACAGGCGGCCGCTCGCTCTCCCCAGCCTTGCCGAGGGGGCCGTCACCGGCTCCAACGACAGGCTGACGCTGATCAGGTACTGGGACAGGAACGAGCTGGGCACGCTCCAGATCGACCAGAGGGAGGTAGACCTCCTCGAGGAGCCCAGATGGGAGTTCCTGAGCAGCTACTTCCTCGAGAACGAGTAGCTCGAGGCATTTTCCTCCCCCCGGTCCGGCCGACAGAAAACATGGGACAGAGTGTCATGCGCAGTTGCAGCCCTTCACAGGGTCACAGGAGGTCATGCAGAGTTGAAGCTCTTCGATGAGATCGAAACGGTAGCCTCGGCCGCGCCCAACCAGTACGCACTGGCCATGGCCGTGGCGAAGAGAGTCAAGCACCTCAGGACCGGAGCACCCCCGCTGACGGACATCAACGCTCACGAAAGGCCCTTCGAGGCCGCCTATGCGGAGTTCGCAAAAGGGCTGGTCGTCTACGAGGTCCCGGAACAGCTGACGGACCCGGCCTCCGAGGCCCGGAGATTCGTCTCGAACCAGGGCTTCGTGGAGGAAGGAGAGGATTCCGAATGACCCGAAACGCTGCCTTCAAAGCTCTCTCCCTCCCGTTGGCCGGGCTGGCGCTCCTGTGCTCCTGCCAGCAGTCGCACAGGCCCGAGCAGCCGGAGGGTGACATCCTGGCCGTCGTCGGAGACGTCGAGATAACTACGGAGACCATAAGGCAGGAGCTCGAGCTGATTCCTCCCTACCAGAGAGCCAGCTTCGAGACACTGGAGGGCCGGCGGGTCCTCCTTGACCACCTCATCGAGAGGGAGCTCCTGCTCCAGGCTGCCACCGATGCCGGCCTGGAATCCGATTCCTTCGTCGTGGCCCAGGTGGAGCGTGCCATGGAACAGGTCGAGACCACCAGGAAGCGTGCTCTCATACAGGCCTTCTACGAGCGCGAGGTTGTAGACAGGGTCGAGATCCCTGAAGAGGAGATCCTCGCATACTACAACGATCATGTCGATGACATCTACCACCAGGACAGGCAGTACAAGGTAGCGCACATCCTTCTGGAGGACGAAGCCACCGCCAACGAGGTGCTGAGCGAGCTCGAGCGGGGGGTGGGCTTCGACAGCCTGGCCAGGGCCAGGAGCACCCATGTGGCAACGGCGAACATGGGAGGCGAGCTGGGCTGGGTCACCCTGGGAGCTCCGGTTCCCTACCTCGGAGACAGGCCCGAGCTGGCGAGGGCGATATTCGCAGCATCGGCCGGAGACCTCGTGGGTCCGCTCCAGTCGGACATGGGCTTCCATGTCTTCCGGATCGAGGAGACGATAGAGGAGGGTGAGAAGCCGCTCGACGAGGTCAGGGAATCGATCATCAACATACTCAAGCCCGGCAGGGTCAACAGCTTCTATCGCGACAGCATCATCCCGTCGCTCTGGGAGCAGTACGGCGTGGACGTTAACGAGGAGGCCTTCCTCCCCGACAGCACGGTCTCCGCGGACTCCCTACTGGGCGCGGCCCAGTCACTCATGGAGAACAGCCCCGAAAGGGCGATAAGGCACTTCGAGCTCTACCTGGAGCGCTTCCCGGAGAGTGACAAGGCCTACCAGGCGCAGTTCCTGATCGGCTTCACCTGCTCCGAGTACCTCCAGGACTACGAGAGAGCCAGAGAGGCGTTCCAGCTCGTGATAGACAGGTATCCCGACTCCGAGCTGACCGATGACGCCCAGTGGATGATCGAGAACATGCAGCGGCCCATAGAGGAGATTCTCCCGGTTGAGGAGGACAGCGTCGAGGCGGTTCCGGAGGAGCAGCCGGAGACACCCTAGCCCTCACGCCGGGGCAGTCCTGACGGACGGGCGGGAGACGGGT
>JAFGKQ010000063.1 GCA_016928495.1 Candidatus Fermentibacterales bacterium | reverse complement strand
TGCGGTTCCCCCCGGGCATTGGGCCTCGTTCGCCGGAGAATGCCCCTGGCGGTCCCCCGGGGATCGGGCCGGCTTGTCGGGAGAACGTCCCTGCGCGTTCCGCCGGACCGGGCCGGGGCTGGTTGAGAAAACCCCTCAGCTCGCTTTAGTCGGTGGTCCCGGAAACACCAATAAAGCGTCTCTGCCGGTCGTGCAGCGATCTTGTTGAGTGATCGTAATGCGCTATGTGCTAGCGATGTACCTACAGTGGCTGAGACAGTGTCACAGGGCGGATGCTCTATTCCCGCGGCGATGCCGTCAGCGGGTCACTCCGGCGAGTACCAGACACCCCTTCCGGAGCCGTGCATCGCCAGAAGGCCCTGGGCGCAGAGCCGTCTGAAGTGGACCTTGAGGGTGTTGCGGTTGGCACCTGTCATCCTGCCGGCGGCGCCAAGCGTGACCCTCCCCTGCTGTCTGGCCAGGGACAGTATCTCCTCGCTGAGGCCGGGCAGCGGCGCGAGCAGGAGCTCACCCTTCATCCTGGATTCGGCAGCCTCGCACTGGCTCAGGATGGTGGAGGCGAAGAAGCGGGTCCAGCTCAGGAGTCCGTGCTCCCCATCGGCTTCAGGATCGGCAGGAGCGGCTGCGCCCAGGGCGCCGGCAAGCCGGTTGTGGTACTCCTCCCTCCTCTCCTCGAGCAGCGCGTCCAGGGAATGGTAGAGCAGATGCTCGTATCCTGACCGCAGCATCAGCAGGAGCGAGGCGGCCCTGGAGAGCCTGCCCATCGCCGACTGGAAGGGATGCACGGCGAGAAGCCGCGCCGTGAACCAGGCAACGGTCACGATGGGATGCGCGGGGCCCGATTCGAGGCTGCTCAGGGTGGTGGACACGAGCCTCTCCATCTCGGCGGGGATCGTCGAGGGAGAGAAGGGCTCCATGGTATCGGCGGACCGCTCCCACAGGCATGATGCGAAGCTGTCGAGGTTCGATGGCTCGAGGGCGACCCACCTGTACTCCCCCCTGTGCAGCTCGTCCTCGGGCGAGTGACGCAGAAGGGCCAGGTGAAGCCGTCTCAGGAGTGCCGTCGAGAAGGCCTCGTCCCGTGCCGTGTCCATGATCTCCCGCATGACCCGGGCGAGTCCGGCTGCCATCCGTTCCTGTCTGCTCCGGAGATCGTGAACGCCTCCCTGGCGTGCAAGGAGCTCTCGAAGCTGCGCTGCGTCGATGTCTATACCGTCCATGCGGCAGCTCGAGACGATCGTGGAGATCACCATCTCGCGGCGATGGAATCCCAGCCTTTCCTTGGGCAGCCGGCTGAGCATGGGCCACCTGCCCTTGAACTCGTCTATGCTGCCCAGGGTTCTCATGAGCGGCTCGGAGAGGATGCCCGAGCCGGCTCCCGCAGTTTGCTCCATGTTGCCCTCCCGGTGGGAGCAACGCTATGGGCTTAGGGCCACCGCGTCAATAGAATGGTTCTTTATGGGTGAAATACAGGGTGTAATGACTCTTTACAAGCAGTGAGCCGGTTACGAGACGACTCAGGCCTCCGGGCTGCTTTCCGGGCTGCAGACCCGGTTCCTCCCGCCCGCCTTGGCGTTGTACAGGGCGTCGTCCGCGGTTCGGATGAGGTCGTTGACCTCTTCCATCCCGGGCCCGAGACTGGCGACGCCGATGCTGCAGGTGATGCCCAGGGTCAGGCCGGCCTGCTGGGTCCCCGTGAAGGTCTCCTCCTCCAGCCTGAGCCTGAGCCTCTCGGCGAGGACCAACCCTCCTTCCAGGCCCGTTTCCGGCATCACCGCGCAGAACTCCTCTCCTCCGTAGCGCCCGACTATGTCGCACTTGCGGAGGGTGCTCTGGACTATGCCAGCGGCTCTGGCCAGCACCTCGTCTCCGACCAGGTGGCCGTAGGTGTCGTTTATCTGCTTGAACCGGTCGAGGTCCAGGATCATCATGCTGAGCATGGACCCGTACCTTCTTGCCCTGAGGAACTCCTCCCGGAGCCGCTCCATGAAGTAGAGCCGGTTGTGGAGACCGGTCAGGTAGTCCGTCCGGGCGAGACGCTCGAGCTCCTTCTCGGATTTCTTGCGGTCGGTGATGTCGCGTACGATGGCCTGTATCCTGATCTCGTCGTCTATCGTGATCCTGTTGAGGGATACCTCGGTGTAGAACACGGTGCCATCGAGCCTGGTATGGGTCCAGTCGAAGAGGATGTCCTCTCCTCTCAGTGCCGCCCTGATCTTCTCGAGCGCCAGCTCCTTCGAGTCCGAGCCGTCCGGCTGCTTCTCGGGAGAGAAGACCCAGGGCGGCCCGCCCACGATCTGGTCCTTGCCCTCCAGGCCGAACATCTTGAGTGTCTGGGGATTGCAGTCTACGAACATGTCCTCGCGCATTATGAAGATGGCGTCCCGGGCGCTCTCGAAGAGGGTCCTGTACCTGGTCTCGCTGGCCTTGAGAGCCTGCTCGGCAAGCCTGCGCTCGGTGATGTCCTCGACCGTCCCGGCATAGTACAGAACGCCTCCGGAGCCGTCCGTCACGGCCACGCTGCTCTCTCTGACGAAGAGCTTGGTTCCGTTCTTCCTTCGCCAGGTCGCCTCCAGCCCAATGACCCTTCCCTCCTTCTCCACCTGCCTCTTGAAGTCCGATCGGGGGTAGTCCGGGAAGTAGAGCTCCCCTTCCAGGTCGATGGAGGCAAGGTCCTCGAAGTCGTCGTAGCCGAGCATCCTGATCATGGCCGGGTTGGCCATGACGACCCGTCCGTCCGGCGTGGTGCGGTAGACTCCTATTATCGAGTTCTCGAAGAGCTCCCTGAAGCGCTGTTCGGACTCCCTGAGGGCTTCCTGGGCGTCCTTCTGCTCAGTAACGTCCTCCAGTATGCCGTCGAAGTAGAGTATCCTGCCAGAGCCCGTCTCCGTGACCGCCCTCGCGGTGAGGGAGCCCCAGAAGGTGCTGCCGTCGGCCCGCCTGAACTCGGCCTCGTAGCCCATGACCTCTCCGGAGGCGCTGAAGGCATCGATGAACCCGCTTCGATCCTGCGGGTGCTCGTAGAGCTCGGCGACGGTTACCTGGTCCATCTGCTCGGGAATCCCGTATCCGAACATCCTTGCGAGTGCCATGTTCGCGGTGAGGAGCCGGCCGCTGGGATCGGCGGTCGATCTGAACACCCCGACCGGGATGTTGTCGTGGAGGCTCCTGTACCTTTCCTCCTCCTCGCGAAGGGTCTCGTTGGCTTTCCTCAGCTCCTCGGTGCGCTCGTGGATCTTCTCCTCAAGGTGCTCCCTGGTCCTCTGGAGCTCCTCTTCGGCGGCTGTCCTCTCGCGCAGCTCCCTGCTGAGCCTCTCGTAGAGCCGGGAGCTCTGGATGGAGACCGCGGCAAGGCCTGCGAAGACCTCGAGCGTGCGGAGGGTCTCGATGTCGGGTCTGAGTCCGCTCGAAGGCCTGTCCAGCGACATCATCCCCGCCACGTCATCTTCTGCGGTGCGGATGAGGCACAAGAGAGCATCCTGCGGGTCCCAGGCGTCCGCGGTGCCGGTGGAGGAGGGCGGGAGGTCCCCCCTGCCGGATGCCGAGCCCTGCGCCTCGCAGTAGTCGAAGCGACCGTGCCAGTCGATGTCACCGGCAGGGATGAAGTAGCAGAGGCCGCACCTGTACCTGTCGTCCAGTATGCCCTGCAGATCGTTCCAGGTCATTCTCACCGTGGGCTCTTCCAGAAGGCGCTTCGCCTCCTGGTCGAGCCCAACGTTGGCCGCCATCCTGACCACGTCCGTCTCCTGGTCAACCAGGTTGACCAGGACGACCTCGTACCCCAGCAGCTCGCTGGCCGCCACGGCTATCTGCTGAAGCAGATCGTCCAGGTCGGCCCTGGCCACCAGGGAGTTGGCGGTGGCCAGAATGCGCGTGAGCACGGCGTTGACGTGCTGGAGCTTCTCAACGGACTCCTTCAGGACTCTCCGGGAGTCCTCATCGGAGGCATCTTCCCCACTTCCGGTCAGGGGGCGTAGAGTGAGCAGGGCCGCAG
>JAFGKQ010000062.1 GCA_016928495.1 Candidatus Fermentibacterales bacterium | reverse complement strand
GGCCGGACCTGCTCATCCTCGATCTCATGCTTCCTGACGCGAGTGGGATCGAGGTCTGCCGAACGCTGCGGGCGAACCGGGACTGGGCCGGCCTCCCCATCGTCATGCTCACCGCCCTCGGCGAGGAGGCGGATCGCGTCACCGGGCTGGAGATCGGCGCCGACGACTACGTTACCAAGCCCTTCTCACCCCGAGAGCTGGTCGCCAGGGTCAGGGCCGTTCTCAGAAGAAGCCTGGAGCGCAGGGAGAGCTCGGGCAGAGCGACCGTCGGCGGGATCCTGACTGTGGACCCGGAACGGTTCGAGGCAACTGTCTCCGGAAGGCCGGTGGCCCTGACATCGACGGAGTTCCGCATACTGGCCATCCTGGCCTCGCAGCCCGGCAGGGTCTTCACAAGGGAGCAGATCCTGGACAGGCTCTGGGGCAGCGAGAAGGCCGTGCTCGACAGAACTGTCGATGTTCACGTAAGGCACATCAGGGAAAAGCTGGGCGACGCCGCCTCTCTGCTCAGGAACGTGAGGGGAGTGGGCTACAAGCTCGAGACATGAGGGCTGGATCCGCGGGGGGGTTCTCGCTTCTGCTCAGGCTGTTCCTGGGCTTCCTTCTGATAACCCTGGTGCTCTGCGCCTTCATCATCTACCTGTCGCACCAGACCGTGAGGCAGACCTTCACCGAGACCACGGCGCTCGATCTCTACCGCATGGCCGTCGGGATGCGATCCGGCGTGGAAGAGGCCATGTCGGGAGACAGCCTGGCCACAGCCTCGGTAGACTCGCTGGCTGACGCGCTGGGCAGCGAGATGAACATCAGGATCACCGTTGTCGACGTCTCGGGCGCCGTTCTCGGAGATACCTATGCCGATCCTGCAGAGATGGAGAGCCACCGAGGAAGGCCGGAGATCATATGGGCCCTCAGGTCCGGAATGGGATCTTCTCAGAGGTACAGCACCACGCTCGAGGAGGATCTCCTGTACGTTGCGATCCCGATCAGCGGGACCGCCGGCCGGCCCGCTGTGCTCAGGCTGAGCCTCAGGCTGACCAGCATCGAGGAGGTCATGGCATCCCTGACCGGCAGGGTGATAAGGAGCACGGCCATCTTCGCCGTCGCGGCCCTGGTGGTCGCCCTCGCCTTCTCCAGGAGCCTGTCCAGGCCCGTGAGGGACATGGTGAGGGCCACTCGAAGCGCGGCAAGCGGCGACTTCGGCGTGAGGGTCCTTCCCTCCAGCATACGGGAGATGTCGGAGCTCGGAAGGAGCTTCAACCGGATGATCGAGCGGACCGGCCGCGTCATCGGCGAGCTGTCGGCCGAGAAGGAGAAGCTCGGCACAGTGATCTCCTCGATGCGGGAAGGATTGCTGGTGCTGGACCGGAACGGAAAGGCATCCATCTGGAACAGGGCTTTCGAGGAGATCGTCGGCTGCAAGCCCTCGGCGGGTGACCCCTTCCGCAGGTTCGTAAGCGACCCTGATCTCTACGATCTCCTGGGAAGGGCCATCTCCGGAGCAGGGAAGGAGGACACCGAGCTCGGGCTTGGAGGCCGGACCTACGTCTGCAGGAGCAGCAGGATTCCCGCCAGCTCGGAGATCATCGTCACCCTCTATGATGTGACGGAGCTCACCGGGGTGCTGCGGATGAAAAAGGACTTCGTCGCCAACGTCTCTCACGAGCTGAGAACGCCTCTGACCGCTATCAAGGGATTCGCGGAGACTCTCTCCGGGGCCGGCCTCGATGCCGAGAGCTCGAGGTACGTGGGCATTATCGAGAGCAACGCCGACCGCCTCATCAGCCTGGTGAGGGACCTGCAGGTCCTCAGCGAGCTGGAGACCCGGGGCTCGATCCAGGATCCGGCTCCTGTGGATCTTCGCGATGTCGCGCGCGATGCCGTGGCGATGTTCCAGCAGAAAGCCCTGGTGAAGGGCCTCGAGCTCAGGCTGGACGCCGGAGAGGACGTCTCCCCCGTGAGCGGCGATGCCTTCAGGCTGGCGCAGGTCTTCGTCAACCTGCTGGACAACGCTCTGAGCTATACCGAAAAGGGCTCGATCGTGGTCAGGGTCTACTCCGAGGGCAGCGATCGAGTGGTCGCCGAGGTTGCCGATACTGGCATCGGCATCCCGGAGGAGGAGCGGGGAAGGATCTTCGAGAGGTTCTACGTGGTCGACCGCTCGAGGTCCAGACAGCAGGGCGGCACCGGCCTCGGGCTCTCTATCGTCAAGCACATCGTCGTGTTGCACGGAGGCTCGGTGGAAGTAGCCGACTCGCCCGGCAAGGGGTCCCTGTTCAGGGTGGCCCTTCCCGCAGCACCTTCCACAGTCTGATCTCAAATGACTGACAGATAGCCGCTTAGAGCCTTAACTCCGACTTAACACAGGCTTCATCCGACCTTCATTCCCCGCCGGTATAAGACCCACCGTGAGGGGTTGGGGATGGCTTCACATCCCCTGGAAGGTACCCGGTCTCAACCTGATCGAAAGGTGGTTTCGATGAGACTCGTTATGCCTGTGCTCGTTCTGGCCAGCTTCTGCGCCTTCGCGGGCGGGGAGTTCTCCACCGGTGGCAGCGAGATGTGGGCCTTCAAGGGCTACAGCTTCGCTACGGCCTACATCTACGGCGAGGAAGACCACGAGCCCGACATGGCCTTCCGGGCTATCACGGACCTGACCTGGGTGCCCAGGGTCAACGACTTCCTGGACGCCAAGTTCGAGCTCAAGCTCTACAGCACCGACGGCGAGGTGCACCTCGAGGACGTCTACATGAACCTGCATTTCTCCGACCAGGTCTGCCTTCGGGGCGGTCAGTTCAAGAGGCCTTTCGGCTACGGCTACACCGAGTCCGGCTCCGGTCTCCGCTTCCTGGACCGCCCTCTCTGGACCGGTTACTCCGGCTTCGGCAAGTACGGCAAGAGGGACGTTGGCTTCGGCCTCTACACCGACTTCGATGTAGCCGGCCTGGACATCGTCTACTCCAACGGAAGCCGCGACAACAAACCGGAGGATGACAGCAACAAGCAGATAACCTTCCACGGCTGGGCCAGCCCCACCGACTGGGTGACCCTCGGCGGCTCCTACGGCTCCTACTCGGCCTACGAGGACAGCACGATGGAGAGTTCGTTCAGCTCGAGCGGCTTCGGGGGCTATGCCGCCCTCAAGTACCCTGCCTCCGACAACGTGGACATCGGCTTCTTCGGCGAGTACCTGAGCCTCGGCTGGTGGGGTCCGGAGGTGTCCGGCCTCGACACCGGCAATGCCGGCATCTACTCGGTGGAGCTCAACGCCATGTTCGGCGTCGAGAACGCCTGGCTACTCACGGGCATCCAGCCCGCGGTGCGCTACGAGCAGATCAGCCCGGCCTGGCAGGGCACGGAGGCGCCCGATAGCGATAACTACGGCGCCATGGACTTCTGCCTCAACCTCTTCATGACCAAGTACAACACGGTGCAGATCGGTGCACGCAACTACAGCTTCGAGGACGAGAACACCGACGGCTACACCGACATGTACTTGAACTGGAGAATGAAGTTCTAGACCCGTCCAGCCGGACGGGAACGGAAGCATCATCGCAGATTCGGAAGGACACAGGGCGTGAAGGAAACGAAGGTCGTGAGTAGCGGGAACCGGGGCGGATCCCATGCCTGCCTCCTCGCGGCCGGGTTTCCCGGACAGCCCATGCCGGCCGGCTCGTCGGGACCTCACCTTCCTGGTGCCGCTCCAGTTGGGTACATGATCCCGGCGAGTCCGGCCTCACACACGCGAATCCCCCTCCTTCGCGGGCTGTCTGCCGGTGGAAGCGGGGGCTCCGGCCCGGCCGGGCCTCCGCTTCCACACCACTGCCCTGTTTCCGGGCGTCCCGGCCGGCAGACCTGACCTGGTCGCCGTCTATCTGTATCGGCGACGGTCGCGCACAGAAGAACAACCAACAGCAAGGAAGACGGAGGTAAGCGGCACATGACTGGAAAACTGAGAGCTCTCGCACTGGCGGCCGGCGTTCTGGCGATCGTCGGCGGCTGCGGCGAGGGTGAGCAGCCGGAACAGGGCTCGAGCGGTGCGCCGGACACAACGGCGACGGTCGGGCAGCCTGCTCTCTCCGGCCGGATAAGCGTGGCGGGGTCCACCACGGTGCAGCCTCTTGCGGAGCTTCTCTCGGAGGCCTTCAGCGCCGAGTACCCCGACGTGGAGATAACCGTCCAGGGCGGCGGCTCGAGCGTTGGCGTGAAATCCGCGGGTGAAGGCACCGTCGAGATCGGGATGGCCAGCCGCGAGATCAAGAACTCCGAGTTCGAGGAGTTCCCTGGCATAGTGGTTCACACCATCGCCCGCGACGGCATCGCCATCGTATCACACCCCGATGCGGGAGTCGACCGGCTCACGACCGAGCAGGTGAGGAACATCTTCAATGGCGAGATCACCGACTGGTCGGAAGTCGGAGGCTCCGCTGGCCCTGTCATCACTGTGGCAAGGGAAGAGGGCTCCGGGACCCGCGCGGCCTTCGAGGAACTGGTCATGGATGGGACGCTCATCACTGGCGGCGCCGTGCTCCAGCCCTCGAACGGGGCGGTGCGCACGACCGTCTCGACGACTCCCATGTCCATAGGCTTCCTCTCGTTCGGATACCTGGACGAGACCGTCAGGTCCATAGCCGTCGACGGAGTCCTGCCCAACGAGGAGACGGCCGCGTCCGGCGAGTATCCCGTCGTGAGGCCCCTCAACATGATCACGCTCGGCCAGCCGGAAGGCATCTCGAAGGCCTGGCTCGACTTCATCATGAGCCCTGACGGGCAGGCTATCGTTTCTTCCGAGGGCTACATAGCGGTCAACTAGAGAAAGGCGTTTCCGAACATGCACAAGATCACAGCAGCATCGATCCTCAAGGCTGCGGTCTTCACCGCCGCCCTGGCTCTGGTCCCGCTGAAGAGCGCCGGGGCCGACACCGAGATCACTCTCTTCGGCTCCACAACCGTCCAGCCGCTCGCGGAGAAGCTGGGAGAGGCCTTCGAGGCTCTTCACAGCGACATCATGGTGACCGTTGGCGGCGGCGGCTCGAGCGTAGGCGTGAAGGCAGCCGGTGAGGGCACTGCCGACATCGGCATGGCCTCCAGGGAGGTCAAGGAGTCCGAGTTCCAGGAGTTCCCCGGCATCGTGGTCCACACCATAGCCCGTGATGGCATTGCGATCGTCGCGCACCCCGGCGTGAGCGTGTCCAACCTGACGGTCGAGCAGGTCAGGCAGATCTTCTCGGGCGAGATATCCAACTGGTCAGGGGTCGGCGGCCCGAACCAGGTGATAGTCGTAATCGCAAGGGAAGAGGGCTCCGGGACCCGCGCAGCCTTCGAGGAGCTCGTCATGGACGAGGCTCTCATAACGAGCGGGGCCATCCTGCTTCCCTCCAACGGCGCGGTTCGAACCTCCGTGAGCACGACCCCCAACTCGATAGCCTTCCTCTCCTTCGGCTACCTCGACCCGAGCGTCAGGGGTTTGAGCATCGAGGGCATTGAGCCTTCCGTGAGCAACGCCAAGACTGGTATCTACCCGGTCGTCAGGCCTCTCAACATGATAACGCCGGGCCCCGCGGGCGGCGCGGCTGCCCGATTCCTCGAGTTCATCATGAGCCCTGACGGGCAGGCTATCGTTTCTTCCGAGGGCTACATCTCGGTCATCTGATAGACCCCCCATGGGCACGCGCCCGCCGCCGCCACGACTCATAGGCGGGCGCTGGCCCCGGGTGGTCGGGCCCGAGTTGAACGGATGATGTTGATGCGCACCAGGTTCATCGTAGACAAGTCGGTGGGCTACTTCCTCATGCTCATGGCCCTTACCAGCATCCTGGCCGTATTCCTCATCGGCTTCTTCACGCTCAGGGAGGGCCTTCCGGCCATCAGCGAGATCGGGCTCGGGCGGTTGCTCACGGGAAGCGTCTGGCGCCCGGGCCTCGAGGAGTTCGGCCTGGTTCCCATGATAGCCGGGTCCGTCCTGGTTACCATCGGCGCTGCGATCCTGGGGGTACCTCTTGCCATCGGCTGCGCGGTCTTCCTGGCTGAGATCGCCCCCAGGTGGATGAGCAACATAGTGAGGCCCGCCGTAGAGCTGCTGGCCGGCATTCCGAGCGTGGTATACGGCCTGTTCGGAATGGTCGTGCTGGTGCCCCTGGCGAGGAAGGTGCCAGTCGCCGGCAACTCCGGCTTCGGGCTGCTGGCCGCTTCCGCGGTGCTCGCCGTGATGATCCTCCCGACGATCACCAACATCTCGGAGTACGCGATCCGCTTGGTGCCAAGGGAGTACCGGGAGGGCTCGCTGGCCCTGGGCACGACCAGGTGGCAGACCATCACCAGGGTCATCCTGCCTTCCGCCAGGTCCGGGATCGTCGCCGCCATCATACTGGGAATCGGAAGGGCCCTTGGCGAGACCATCGCCATGATAATGGTCATAGGCAACTCGGTGATCATACCCAGGCCCCTGAACGCCAACCCGCTGACGATCTTCCTCAGCCAGGCCCGGACGCTGACCGGCAACATAGCCGTCGAGATCAACTACGCCACCGGGATCCACGAGAGCGCTCTGTTCGCCACGGGAGTCATCCTCTTCGTTCTCATAATGCTCATCAACAGCTCGGCCCGCGCCATAATGAGGGAGCGCACGCGATGAACGCTCCCGGGTCCGGACGCAGCAACCTCGGCAGCAGGAGGCTCATGCAGAGGATAGCCTTCTCGCTGGTGTGGGCGGCCGGCTCTCTGAGCGTGCTGATACTGCTGATCGTGGTGGGCTACATCGTGGCCAAGGGCCTCAGCTCCATCACCTGGCAGTTCATCACGACCCCTCCCAGGGGTGGCATCTCGGGAGAGGGCGGCATCTCCACCACCATCGTGGCAACGCTCTACCTGGTGGTGCTGACGGTAGGGATTGCCACGCCCCTGGGCGTAGGGGCCGGCATCTACCTCGTCGAGTACGCCGAGGCTATGGCCCGGAAGAGCCGGATCATCAGGGCTGTGGTCAGCACGGCCAGGTTCGGCGTCGAGACCCTGGCAGGCGTCCCTTCGATCATCTTCGGCCTTTTCGGCTACGCCCTGTTCGTGTCCTCCATGCACCTCGGCTTCTCGCTCCTGGCCGCAGGCCTGGCGGGCGCCTGCCTGATCCTGCCGGTCGTGATCCGGACTACCGAGGAAGCGCTCAAGGCCGTGCCGGTGTCCTACCGGAACGGCAGCCTGGCGCTGGGTGCGACGAGGTGGCAGACCACCCAGAAGGTCGTGCTCCCTGCCGCCATCCCCGGGATAATGACCGGCATAGTCCTCAGCGTTGGCCGGATAGTCAGCGAGACGGCCATCTTCTACGTCACTCTGGGTGGGAGCTACAGGATGCCGACCTCCCTGCTCTCCGGCGGGAGGACCATGGCGCTCCATGTCTACTACCTGGCGATGGAGACCAGGGCTTTCGACAAGGCGATGGGCACGGCGGCGATCCTCGTGATCAGTATCATCATCATCAACGCCGTCATCAACCTGTTCTCGAGGAAGCTTTCGGCAAGGATCGGTGCGTGAGAGATGGAAGAGACTACCGGCGCCTGCAGGCTGAGGACCATAGGCTACAAGCTCTGGTACGGGGACTTCTGCGCGCTGCACGAGACGACGCTCGACATCCCCTCCAACCGCATCACTGCCATCATAGGGCCCTCCGGCTGCGGCAAGAGCACCTTCATAAGGACCTTCAACAGGATGAACGAGCTGATCCCGGGGGTGAGGGTGGCGGGCGAGGTGCTGCTCGACGGCCAGGACATCTTCAGGCTGGACGTGGTCGAGCTCCGGCGGCTGGTCGGGATGGTCTTCCAGAAGCCCAACCCGTTCCCGAAGACCATATTCGACAACGTTGCCTATGGCCCCAGGGCCCACGGGCTGCGCGACAGAAACCGGCTCGCCGAGATAGTCGAGAAGAGCCTCCGGAGCGCTGCCCTCTGGGACGAGGTCAAGGACGATCTGAGCAAGTCGGGCCTCGCGCTATCCGGCGGCCAGCAGCAGCGCCTCTGCATCGCGCGGACCCTGGCGGTCGAACCGGAGGTAATCCTCATGGACGAGCCGGCATCCGCTCTCGATCCCATAGCCACGCTCAAGATCGAGGAGCTGCTGCAGACCTTGAAGAAGGACTACACCATCGTCATAGTTACCCACAACATGCAGCAGGCGGCCAGGGTGTCGGACTTCACCGCCTTCTTCATGACGGACGAGAACAGGAGCGGGCACCTGATCGAGTACGGCCCGACGAGCAGGGTATTCACCAATCCCCGGGAGAAGACCACGGAGGACTACATCTCCGGCAGGTTCAGCTAGCAGCCTGCCCGCAGGAAGGTCGTTAGAATGGCGCGGGAGACCTACGAGAACAGGATCAGCGAGATACTGGGCAGCATCCTGAGACTGGGGAAGGTGGTCTCGGAAGCGCTGAAGCAGTCGGTCGAGCAGCTCTCCCGGAGGGACCTCGAGGGCGCGGCGCTCCTCATCGAACGGGACGAGGAGATAAACCGCATGCGGTTCCAGATCGAGGAGGACTGCCTCACGCTGATAGCTACCCAGCAGCCCGTGGCCACGGACCTCCGGAAGATCGCGTCGGTCCTGGAGATAGCCACTGAGCTCGAGAGAATCGGCGACTATGCCAAGGGGATCGCAAGGCTGAACATCTTCATAGGTCAGAAGCCCCTGCTGAAACCGCTCGTGGATATCCCCAGGATGTGCGAGAGGGCACGCGGCATGCTGGAGAAAGCCGTCGAGGCATTCGTTCGCGAGGACGCCGCCGCCGCCAGGGCCATACCCGAGCAGGACCAGCTCATCGACGAGCTGTACAAGGTCGTTCAGCGGGACCTCATCTTCTTCATCCTGAAGGACCCCGGCTCGATAGACCCCGCGATGGCTCTTCTCTGGGTAGCGCACAACCTCGAGCGGAGCGGCGACCGCGTGGAGAACATCTGCGAGCGGGTGATCTTCACCGTCACCGGGGAGCAGGTGGACCTGGGCTAGCTCCCGGAGGCAGAGCGCACGACGCCGTCGAAGAACCCGGCGAGCCTCGCGCAGTTGCGTCTCATGTCGAAGAGCTGCTCGGCGGCCTCTCGAGACGCTCTCCGAAGCCCCGGACCGGTCCAGTCCGCCCAGGCTCTCTCCAGGGCATGCAGAACGCTGTCCCCCGAGGGACTCGCGCAGTACCCGGCAGAGAGGCGATCCACGATGCCCGTGAGCTCACCGTCAGGAGCCACCGCGAGAATGGACCCGCCTGCCTGAAGGTACTCCGCCAGCTTCGTCGGGTTCTTGACCTCGCTGCCCGGCAGCGGTGGCAGGCAGGCCAGAAGAAGATCGGCGTCCCTCATCTCGGCCAGGGCATCCTGGTAGGGGACTCTCCCCGTGACCTCCACGATGTCGGAGAGGCCCAGCGCGGAGGGCATGGCCGCGTACTTCTCCGAGAAGTCACCCACCACACGGAAGCGCACCCGCGCATCCGGATGCTTCGACCCGAAGAGAGCCAGCCCCTCGAGAAACGGTCGGGGGGTCTGCGTGCCCATGAAGAAGCCGGCGTATGCCACGCGGATCTCCCGTCGTTTCGGACGCGAGACGACGGCCTCGGCTCCCTCGCCCATCCATGGCATGTCCGGATCGTAGCCGTTCATGACGGTGAAGACCGGCGGGCAGGCGGCGCCGTAGGTGCTTCTGAAGAACTCCGAGGAGGTTTCGGTGGTCGTGACGATGCCGTTACACCTGCGAGTGATGAAAGCCTCGATCCTTCTCTGGAGAAGCAGGTTCAGGCGGGACCGGTGATGCCAACCCACGTACGAGTCGTGGGTCCAGAGGTCACCATAGTAGGTGACCCAGGGCCTGCCAGTTGTCCTGCCGGCAAGATGTCCCAGCAGGTGCGAGGAGTGCGGCGGTCCCGCCGACACGACGAGCTCGATCTTCTCCGACGCGATGAGCCTCCGTGCCCTGCCGAGAGCCGACGGCACCCAGGTCACTGCCCTGTCCGGCACGAACACGTAGTTGTGCAGGAACCTCTTCACCGCATTCTGCGACTGCCTCTCCCCGCTCCGCTCTCCCGGTGGCGCTGCAGTTGCGGCGCCTCCTCCCCCGATGAAGCGCCAGAGCGCCTCCAGCCATGACAGAGGATCGACATGCCGGACCGTGTGGACCTTCATACCGTCCGGCAGAAGGTCCAGCAGGGTGGGGTCCACCGGTATCACGTGCGGATTCTCCACGGTAAGAGGCACCATCTCCCACCCGGCCTCGCGCAGGTACCTCGCGAGCCTGATGTTCCTCGGCGCGGACCCGGTGGACACGGGGGGGAAGAAGTAAGCCACGAACAGGAGCTTCCTTGCGCTCATAGCTCTCCGTACGCCTCGAGCAGTCGGGCTCGCTGCGTGCTCCAGTTGTGCTCCGAGAGGGCCGAGGCCCTTCCGCGCCTGCCCATCTCCCTTCTGCGGTCCGGATCATCACACAGGCAGAGGATCCCATCGGCTATCGACCGGGGAGAAGACGCGTCCACCGTGACGCCGCAGCCGGCCTCCGACAGCACGCTCGAGATCTCCGGAAGCTCGGAGGCGATCACGGGCAGACCACACATCATG
This sequence comes from Candidatus Fermentibacterales bacterium, assembly GCA_016928495.1. Classification (GTDB taxonomy): domain Bacteria; phylum Fermentibacterota; class Fermentibacteria; order Fermentibacterales; family JAFGKQ01; genus JAFGKQ01. The sequence goes on along the minus strand of JAFGKQ010000062.1, from coordinate 4,095 downwards.
TACTCGTAGAGCTTGTTCGGTAGCGAGTAGTAGTGGTTGAGACAGGTATTCTGGAACAGCACCAGGCCGATGTCTGCCGCTACGGTCACCTCCATGAGCCTCTCCGAGGGCACGGGATCGAGGAAGGAAATCCTGTCCGAGACCCCCATCTGCTTCGCGAGGAGCTCGAGCCTGTCGCCCAGGACGCTGTGGCCGACGAGCACGAATCGCGCGTCGTCGTTGTGCTCGCGCACGATGCGTGCCGCTTCCACGAGCTGCTCGAGGCCCCTCTCGGGAGCCATGATGCCCTGGTAGAGCACCACCGTTGCCGAGGGCGGAACACCTGCCAGAGCCTCGAGATCCGCAGGCTCGGGAAGCGTCTCGATCGGGTCGGGGCGATTCTCGACGATGATCAGGGGAGCCTTCATCCGGGGGTAGCGTGAGATCATGTGATCCCCACGGGAGCGGGTGACGGCTATGACGAGGTCCGCCGCCGGGCAGAGAAGGCTCTCCATGGACCGGTACCAGAGCCTCCCGATCCAGGACGTTCCGCGCAGGTAGCGGACCGACTCGAGCCACAGCTCGTGTGAAGCATAGACCAGGCGGGCCCTCCGGATGACCGATGCGATCCGGCAGATCGGCAGGGTATCGAGGTCGTTGGCATGGTACACGTCGGCCCTGCAGCGCAGAGCGGCCCGCAGCATCCTCAGATCGAACAGCAGGAGCCCCTTCTTCCTGGCCAGCCAGAGCCTGGGCGGGAACCTGCGGATTGCCGAGATGAGCCGCGCCAGGAGACTGGAGGCCCCGGCGGAGCGCTCGGTGGAGAGGACCTGGGTGCGCATCCTGCGCCGCAACCGGGAGTCCCTGGGGACCCTGATGACCCTGACGCCCTCCCAGATCTGCTCCTCCTGCTCGTCCGGCTCGGGCTTCGCGACGATGGTCACCTCGTAGCCTGCCGAGAGGAGGCTCCTGGCCTCCTTCTTCACCCTGGCGTCGTTCCAGAGCTGGTTCTTCACGACAAGGCATACGCTTCGGGCCATGGATGACGCGTTCCCGCATTCGGATCGAAGGTGACGGCAAAATCGCAGGAGAATATAATGGCTCGATCTTTCCAACAAGACCCGGGAGACCAGTTCTTGCTACGTCATCTGCTAGTTACCGGAGCAGTCCGTCCCGATGGCCGGGGAAACCTGCTGGAGCACACCGGCGGGACGTTCTACGACTACATGGTCGCCAGGAAGTTCGAATCGGAGGGCTGGAGCGTAGGGTACTTCCACGTGGTCGCGGACCTGCCGTACATCGTGCACAGGCCTCGCTTCCCGGCGAACCTCGCCATGATCGCGAGGTTCAGGAAGAGCGCGCCCGATCTGGTGCTCGCCGATGCCGGGGGCCACAGGCACACCTGGCTCTTCAACCGCTGGGTCAGGAAGAACCGCGGCTCCCGGACGATCGCCACCGCTTTCCACATGAGCTTCCGCAGCGCCTCGACCCGCCTCGGACGCATCATCCTGCGCTGGACCGAGAAGGACCTGCTCACCCACTCCGACCTGGTCGTCTCGATCAGCGATCACACCTCTTCCGAGCTGGGGTCCCTGGGGGTCGATCCGGCGCGAGTGATCCTGGCCAGGCCCGGCCTGTCCGTCAGCCGGAGCCCCGGGCCGCGCATCAGCGACGACGTACGCACCGTGCTTCTCGTGGGCACCGTCGAGCCGCGGAAGGGTGTTCTGGAGGCCGTGGAGGCGCTTTCCAGGTCCGGCGCCGATCGGGCAAAGCTGCTCATCGTTGGCAAGCCCGATTACAACGCCCCCTACGCCGCCATGGTCCGTGAGCGCATCCGTCAGCTGGGCATGCAGGAGAGAGTGGAGTTCCTGGGGATGGTGGATCAGGCGGAGCTGGAGAGGCTCTACTCAGCCAGTGACATCTTCCTCCTGCCCTCGCGGTGGGAGGGGTACGGGATGGCTATAGCCGAGGCGATGGCCAGGGGCCTGCCGGTCGTGGCGACCGCAGTCGGCGCGGTTCCGGAGCTGGTGAAGGACGGCGTCAACGGCCTTCTGGTCGAGCCCCGTGATACTGGAGGGCTTGCCGACGCGATCTCGACGCTCAGCGCCGACGTCCAGCTCAGGAGGCGCATCTCGGGCGCCGCCTACGAGACATCGCTCTCCTTCCCGACCTGGGAGGAGACGTGTGCCACCATTTATGATGCCGCTATGAGCAGGCTGTTCGCAGACAAGGGAGCCGGGCCAGGATGATAGTCGCCAAGTTCGGAGGGACCTGCCTGCAGGACGACCGGTCGAGGGGTGCCGCGCTCGAGGCCTGTCTGGGCCTCCTCGGGGAGCACGGGAGACTCGTCGTCGTCGTTTCGGCTATGGGCAGGGCGGGGGATCCCTACGCGACCGATACCCTGAGCGGGCTGGCGGCCCATGCCGATTCGAGGGAGCGGGATCTCGTGCTGGCGTGTGGCGAGGTCATCTCCGCGGTGGTCTTCTCCTCGCTGCTCCGCGAGAGGGGTGTCGAGGTCAGGGCGATGACGGGCTGGGAAGCGGGGATAAGGACCGACGGGGTCGTCTCCGACTCCTGCGTCAGCTCGGTCGATCCCGGGGCCGTCCTGGAAGCTCTCGGCCGCTTTCCCTGCGTCGTGGTGGCAGGCTTCCAGGGGATGGGACCGGACGGGAGCGTCACGACGCTCGGGCGCGGCGGCAGCGATACCAGCGCCGTCTGCCTGGCTGCGGCCCTCGGCTGCGGGAGGGTACTGCTCTACAAGACGGTGGAGAGCGTCTTCACCGCCGATCCGGAGGTTGTTCCGGCAGCCCGGCCTCTCGAGAGGGTCAGCGCGGAGGACATAAGGCAGATGGCCTGGCAGGGCGCGAAGGTCGTGCATCCGAGGGCGGCCGAGATCGCCGAGCAGGCCTCGTTGACGATAGAGCTGCGCTCGCAGAGCACCGGAAGGACGGTGACAACGGTCGAGCCGGTCGCGATAAGGAGCGGCAGGTACGTAACCGGGGTCGCGGCCGGGCCCTCTGTCGTGCAGGTGACTGCCGACGGCCCGGCGGATGTCCCCGCCAGGGACTTCTTCGATCGGGTCTTCTCCCTGATCGCCGGAGAGGGCGTTTCCATGGACCTGTTCTCGGTATTCGGAAGCAGGGCCGTCTTCACCGTCAGGACCGACGACTCCGAAGCGACCGCCGGCGCTCTCACCGGGGCGGGCATTCCTCATACCCTGTCCGGCCCCTGCAGAAAGGTCTCCATCGTCGGCGCCGGCATGCATGGCATGCGGGGGGTGATGGCCCACTTCGCCCGGGCTCTGGCGGGTGCGGGAATAGACATGCTGCAGACCGTGGACTCCCACGCGACCATCTCTGCCCTGGTGCGCGACGGGGATGGAGACGCTGCCCTGAGGGCCCTGCACGAGGAGTTCATAGAGAAGCCCCCCTGCCCGGAGCGAGAGGGCGCTGTTTGAGCTGGCTCGAGGCCGCCGCTCTCGGCGCTCTCCAGGGACTGACGGAGTTCCTTCCGGTGTCCAGCTCGGGACACCTGGTCCTGGGGAGGGCGATGCTCGGCATCCCACCGGGTGGAGTGACCTTCGAGGTCGTGGTGCACCTCGGAACCATGGCCGCCATCCTGATGGTGTTCGGAAGAGACCTCCTGTCCCTGCTCTCGGGTGCGGCAAGGCTCGAGGCGACGAGTCTCAGGATGCTCGGCGTCCTGGCCGCCGCCTCGGTACCTGCCGCCCTGGCGGGACTCCTGCTAAGGTCATCCATCGAGGGCCTGTTCGGCTCGCCCGTCCTCGTGTCGGTGATGCTCCTGGTGACGGGCACGCTGCTCTGGATCACCAGGTTCGCGCCCCGCGCGGATGTCCCCATCGCGCCCCGCGCTGACGTGCCCGCTCCTGGACCCGCGCACGGGGAATGCTCTCCGGGTTTCTCCAGGGGGCTGGCCATCGGCGTAGCGCAGGCCGTTGCGATAATTCCGGGCATCTCGCGATCCGGAGCGACCATAGCGGCCGGGCTGATGGTCGGCGTCGAGAGGAGGGCAGCGGCGGAGTTCTCTTTCCTGCTTGCCATTCCCGCGATCGCCGGAGCGGCCCTGCTCGATCTGCCGGAGTCCGACCTCCTGGCC
>JAFGKQ010000061.1 GCA_016928495.1 Candidatus Fermentibacterales bacterium | reverse complement strand
CGCCTGGCGGACAGGAGCTGCAAGGCCCGGCCCTGCGCGATCGACAGGGGCCTGGACAGCTGTGCGGAGTGCGAGGAGTTCCCCTGCGGGACCCTCCGGACCCTGATGGCCTCGCCGGCGGGGATGCTGCTGTTCTGCCTCCCCCGGACCGGCAGCATCACACGGGAGGAGTACGAGCTCTGCATGAGGCCGTTCGACAGCATGGGGAACCTGGTCAGGAAGCTCTCGGAGATCGGCAGGCTCCCCGCCCGGGTTGCCGGGGAGCTGGAGGCGGAAGACCATAGCAACGGGTCTTGGCGCAGGACGATAGCTTGCTTAGTTTTATCCTAGGATTCTGATAGGACATACTGGGAGGTGTACATGGATGCGATCCGGAAGGCGCTGGTGGCTCTGGCTCCCGTCTGCGTCTGTACCGGGGCGGCCATGGCCTGGCCGCCCGTATACGGCGCCATGGAGTACATCGAGTGCTCCGGCGCGGACATAGACATAGGGGGCTACAGCGACCCGTTCGTGGCGGACTGGGACGGTGACGGGCTCAGGGACCTGATAGTCGGGCAGTACTACTCGCCCGGCTACACGGACTACGGCAAGATACGCTGGTATCCCAACGAGGGCACCAACCCGTCTCCCGTGTTCAGCACCTACGACTACATCCAGGCGGACGGAACGGACATAGTCTGCAACTACGGTTGATGCACCGGAGCCACTAGTCCACAGGTCGTGGACTGGAGCGGCGACGGTGATCTGGACATCCTGGTAGGCGGCCGAGACGGCATGATCGACTACTACCAGGCAACGGACAACGCGGACACCTACCCTTCGCTGCACTTCGTGGGCCATCTCACTGCCGGCGGCAGCACCATAGACGTCGGCTACAACGCGGCTCCCGTCGTCGTGGACTGGAACGAGGACGGGCTGCTCGACCTCGTCGTGGGCTCCCAGGGAGACTACTACGGGAACGCACCATCGATCCGCCTCTACCTCAACAGCGGAACGCCCGGCAACCCGCAGCTCACCGGCTTCAGCTACCTGGAGGCCGACGGCAAGACGATCAACCTCTACAGGGTAGTGCCTGACGTCGAGGACTGCAACGGGGACGGCAAGAAGGATGTTGTGGCGGGATACCAGGACGGCTACGTCTACTACTACGAGAACACCGGGACGAACTCCAGCCCGGTACTGGCAGCCGGAGCCTGGCTGACCTACAACTCCGGCTCCAGCTACATCGATCCCGGCTACGCCGCCAGGCCCTACATGATCGACTGGGACATGGATGGGCACCTGGACATGCTCTGCGGGGCCTACGACGGCTTCGTCAGGATCTACTGGGGCTACGAGACCGGGGTCGCGGACGAGTCCAGCGCCGAGATCGGATCCTCAGGGCTCACCGTCCTCGAGAACCCGTGTAGCGGGACGCTCTCGCTGGAGCTGGGCCTGGCCGCTGCCCAGCAGGTGACGCTGCTGCTGTTCTCGGTCGATGGCCGGCTGGTCCAGACCCTGGACGGGGGCTTCCTGCAGGCGGGTCAGCACCTTCTCACCACGGACCTGAGTAGCCTGCCGGTCGGCTCCTACCGGGCGGTCTGCACCCTGGGCCAGCAGACGGTCTCCAGGACGATCGCGCTGATCAGGTAGCCGGCCCGGGCAGACCGGACGGAGAGGGGCGGCCCCGCGGCCGCCCCTTTCGCTTCCCGGCCATGCGGAACTGACGTGCTGGCGGCCTGCTACCGCCCTCAGGCCTTCAGCCAGGTGTCGAACCAGCGCTGTATGTGCTTCAGGCGGTCGATGCGCCTGTCGGTCCTCCCTCCCCTCGAGAGTCCGTGAGGCTCGTCGGGGAAGCGTATCATCTCCGTGGGGACCCCCAGCTTTTTCAGAGCCACGTAGAACTGCTCGCCCTGCTCGATGGCGCAGCGAAGGTCGCTCTCGCTATGGATCACCATGGTAGGCGTCTTCACGTTGCCCACGAAGGCTATCGGAGACTGCCGCCAGTAGTTCTCCAGGCTCTCCCATGGCGGCTTGTCACCGAACTCCCTCTGGAAGGACCAGTTGAAGTCGCTGGAGCCGTACATGCTTATCAGGTTGCTGACGCACCTCTGGGTCACCGCGGCCCTGAACCTGTCGGTGTGTCCCACTATCCAGCAGGTCATGTACCCGCCGTAGCTCCCGCCGGTGACGCCCATCCTGCCGGGGTCGATGTACTTCTTCTCCGCTAAGTGGTCGGTCCAGGCCATGAGGTCGTCGTAGTCGACCGTGCCCCAGTTGTCGAGGATGGCCTTGGAGTGCTGCTCGCCGTAGCCCTGGCCGCCCCTGGGATTGCAGAAGTGCACCACGTAGCCGGCTGCAGCCAGGAAGTAGAACTCGTGCATGAAGAAGTGGCCGTACTGGACCCTGGGGCCTCCGTGGATCTCCAGAATGGAGGGGTACTTCCGGCGGGGGCTGAACCCCGGGGGCTTCATTATCCAGCCCTGGATGCGGTTGCCGTCAGGCCCGTCGATCCATGCCTCCTCGACCATGCCGAGGTCTATGGAAGACCTCAGCCAGCGGTTGGGGTCCGCGAGGTCCCTGTCCGAGCCCTTGGCGAGGTTCCTCAGGCGGAGCCTGCCGGGATTGCCCATGCTGCCCTCCGCGTAGACCACCTTCTTCCTCGCGCCGTCGAAGACGGGATGGCCTACCACCAGGTCCCCGGAGATCACCTCCTCCATGGACGGCCTGTCGGGATCGCTCGAGAAGCGGGCCAGGCGGGTGGCGCCGTGGTGGGCGATCTGGACGTAGATGCTCCCGCCGTCCGGGGACCATACGGGTGCCGTCTCGCCCAGGCCCTCGGGGAGGTCGTTGATCGTCCATGCCGTGATGTTGATGTCGAAGTCCCGGCTGAGACACACGGCCTCGCCGGAGCCGCTCGCGGGAGCGACCCAGAGGCGGGTCAGCCTCCAGCCCTGGCCCTTGCCCTCCATCCCGAGCCATGCAAGCCGCTTGCCGTCGGGCGAGAAAGACGGCTCGAACTTCGGCCCTTCGGGGGTCTTCAGGCGCTTCCTGCCGGTTCCGTCGGCCTTCATGACGAACAGGTCGATGGCGCTGGGATCCAGATCGGGGTCCTTGCTCACGTTGGAGGTGAAGGCTATCCGCTTCGAATCGGGCGACCAGCACGGAGGCCCGGACTCCGAGTGAACGGGGGAGTCAGTGATCTGCCCGGCCTTGCCGCTGCCGGCGTTCACGAGCCAGATGTGCGGGAGCTCCTTCGGCCTGTAGCCCATGCCGTCCAGCTTGAAGAACAGCCTCTCGATCCTCCTCGACACGATGCCGAGCTTCCTCTTCTTCTCGTCCTTCTCCAGCTCCTTCTGCTCGGCGTCCTTCTTCGTGAGGAGGACCAAGATCGAGCGTGAGTCGGGCGAGAAGTCGAAGCAGTGGATGCGCCCCTCGAGGCTGGTCAGCTTCCGCGCCTCTCCCCCGTCGACCGGGATGAGGTAGATCTGCTCCTGCCCGGGGCCCTCGGACGATCCGGCATCGCGGCAGGAGACGAAGGCAAGGTGCTTGCCGTCCGGCGCCCATGCCGGGGACCTGTCCACCTGGTCCCCACGGGTGAACTGCCTTCTCCGGCCGGTGGCCAGGTCCACCACCCAGATGTTCGAGTATCGCTTCTGGCTGGTCTTGTCGGTCCTGGTCAGGGTGTAGGCTGCCATGCTGCCGTCCGGCGAGACGGCTGTCCCGGAGAGCAGCTGAAAGCGAAAGAGATCCTCGGCCGTAATGGGGCGCGGCATCGTTCCTCCCGTTCGTCCGTTACTTCCTGCGGTATCTACCCATCAGGCTGGCTTCGTCCAGAACGAAGCCCTCCATGGCCGTGAGTAGCTCGGCCTTCGTCACGCCGGCCTGCATGTCCAGAGTGGCGCTGAGGGCGTAGATCCTGAAGAAGTACCTGTGAGTGCCGCTGGGCGGCGCCGGCCCGCCGTATCCGATCCTGCCCCAGCTGTTCTTGCCCTGGAGCATGCCCTCGAAGAGCTCCGGGTCGGGCAGGATTCCCGCCTCGAGCTGGTTAACGTCGGCGTCGATGTTGTAGATGACCCAGTGGACCCAGGTGCCCGCCGGTGCATCGGGATCGTCGCAGATGAGGGCGAAGCTCCTGGTGCCCTCCGGCGGGTTGCTCCACTCCAGGGGCGGAGAGATATCGGTACCGTCGACGGTGTACAGCTCCGGTATCATCTCTCCGTCCGAGAAGGCGGAGCTCATGAGTGTGAATGCCCAGACCACACGGTCCCCCTTTCGCATACTCCCGAGATCAAATCTGAGACGGGGACCTGGCCGAAGCAAGCTGGCAGGAAACGAGGACGAACGGGGACGTAGTTACACTTATTCAACTTGCGTGTCGGTTTATTGTATTCCGAAGCTGCCCAACGAGCAGCGCGGCGAGTCCCCCGGCTTTCGCGGCATGCTGCGTAAATAGTGCGTGTCCCCCATTAGCAATAGCGCGATTAGCGGTTATCGGATGACGGCGAACCTGCCCAGGACATGCCTGGCGGATGTCTGAACGCAGTAGACGTAGAGCCCCGAGGCAATCCCCCTCCCGAGGCTGTTCCGAAGGTCCCAGTACTCCACACCGCTGTCACCGCCAAGGCTCCTGTGCTCGAGCGTTACTACGTGATCACCAGCGAGAGTGTAGACATGTATGTCGCATACTGCCGGCAGGTTGGTGAATGCCAGCTTGTCGAGATGTGCGACCTCCCAGTCCGCAGAGCCCCGGTAGGGGTTAGGCACGACGCTCACGGCACTGGTCCAGTCAACCCTCGGACTCCATCCCGGCACGACCGGGATCGGCGCACCATCCAGCTCCTGCTTGTAGTTTGTCTTCTGGCTTTCGATGAGCGTTTCCGCATCGTATGAGCAGAGAACGTAGAAGTAGGGGAATCCTCTGGTAACGTCGCTGTCGGTATAGGAGTGAGCGCTCTCGTCGAGCTCGGAAACCAGCTCCCACCCGGAGGTATCGAAGGTCGACCTGTACAGCCTGTACCCTCCGAAGGGCTGATAGACTTCGGCGTCATCGCTCCAGATGAGCTCCACGCATCCGTCCCCGGCCTCGTAGAAGAAGGCGGGAACGGGCGGGACGTCGGGAACGCCCCATCCTCCATCGCGGTGGTACGCGTCCAGCAGGTTGTCCGCCTGGACCCTCAGGTCTACCAGTCCTCTCCCGATCACCCAGCCTCCGACGACGTGAAGGCTGTCCCAGTCGGCGAGGTCCAACGGGCCCAGCGTAAGCAGGAAGGAGTAGTCGAACGGAGGGAAGTCGAGAGCGATGGGATTCTCCTGCACTATCGGGAAGGGCCCCGGGTTCGGCGGAGCAAACGCTTCCGGAGCTGAGGGATCGCCGATCCAGTCCGCCAGGTACGCCGGTCCGCTCCTGCGTCCGCTGCCCTCCTGGTTCACTCCCCAGGCGACCTGGTACTTCTGAGCATCGGTATTCGGTCTGTTGTCCCAGTTCCACCATGAGTGCGCCAGCGGGATCGG
>JAFGKQ010000060.1 GCA_016928495.1 Candidatus Fermentibacterales bacterium | reverse complement strand
AGGGCCCGGGGTCGGGATCTTCCTCAATCCGGACCTTGAGCCTGCCCCGCATGGGCGTTAGTTTCCGGTGAGTTCGCTTTAATACCGATCAGGAGGCTGCTTCAGGTGGTATCCCCCGAGGCTCTTCCCGGACCGGGCGTCTTCGTCGCTCTGCTCGGGCTCGCCCTTGCTCCGGCCGTCTCGCTGGCCGTTCCCGGGCCTCTTCCCGGAATGGAGTACGTGGAGCTGCCCGCAGACACCTTCGAGCTCGGCAGGATGGAGGACGGGTTCGGGGGCCTCCTACTCGAGGGGGATAGCGTGCGGGTCAGGGCCTTCGACGTGATGACTACCGAGGTCACCCAGGGCATGTGGTCGCTCGTGATGGGCGAAGGGGTCGAGGATCTCCTGGAGAGCGAGGGAGTCGAGCAGATCGGCCCGGACTATCCCATGTGCTGCATCAGCCTGGATGACTGCCTGGCGTTCGCGGAGGCGCTAGAGGCCATGGATCCCGAATGGGAATACCGGGTGCCGACCACGCGCTACTGGGAGTACGCCTCCAGGGCTGGGACCTACACACCCTACTTCTGGGGCGAGGACTCGCTGACGGCGATCTCCTTCCACGCCTGGTACGCGGGCAACTCGGGCGATAGCCTGCACCCGGTGGCGACCAGAGCGCCCAACGCCTGGGGGCTATTCGACACCGCCGGCAACGTGTTCGAGTGGACCATCCACGATGACGGGATCGTGTCGGTGGATCCGGAGACCGGTGATACCATCGTCTCGCAGCCGGTTGGCGGTGGCTCGTTCTATAGCAGCGCGCTTGGCTGCAGGGCGGATGCCTGCGTGTTCGCCGACGCTTCCGTGAGATACACCGACTGCGGCCTGAGGCTGGTGCGGAGGCCTGCGTCGGAAAGCGGTTCTCCCGACGAGGACCGGAACGACCTGGACAGCTGGCGGGGCAGCCTGGACTTCGTTCGGGCGCAGCACTGCTGGTCGGTTTTCGTCGAAGCCGCGTTGGCGATCGGTGGCATCCAGCACAGCTTCCACGAGGACGACCTCGAGCAGTTCGGCTACAACGTGCAGGGCGGATGCGAGCAGGACGCCGGCTACCTCAGGGCCGGACTGGGCAGGTGCTTCGGCAGCTTCTCCGCGTTCGGCTATGGACAGGTGGGCCACATCGGACCGGGTGTGCTCTTCGACAACCACGGCCCCTACATACTGCCGGAAGTGCTGTTGCGCATGAACATGCTGGCCGGAGGCATCGAGCTCCGCTACTTCCCCGTGAGAGCCAGGCTCGGCTACGGCGCCTATTCGGGCCATGCGGAGGTCGATGAGGACACCACAGGCGGTCCATGGCCGCCCGGATCCTGGACCACGGACATAGTCGACGGCAGGGGCTGGCACTACGCTGTTGGCGTCTGCGGCCCCGTCTCGAGAGCATGGGAAGCCGGACTGGAGTGGTCACAGCACTTCATCAGGATCAGGCTGGCGAGGAGCGGAACCGGGGTCGAGCCCACGGAGCAGAGGGCGAACCAGTACGAGGTCAGGGTCTTCGGGGCCTGGCGCTTCTGCTTCGACCTGCCCGGGCTGTAGGAACGGAACAGCCGAATGGGTGGAATAGGCCGCCCCGAGCAAGGTAGACCAGTAATGAGGCCGCGCATGGAGGCGGCCCCTGATTGGAGGGAAGCCGCATGAGATCCTGCTGCGTTCTTCTGCTTTGCGTTGCCGTCGTTGCGCTTGCGGTGCCGGAGGGGGTCCGGCCCGAGGGCCACAGGACACAGCTCCTGCCCTGCTGCATGGTCAGGTACTCCACGCCCATCAAGGTCTGCGCCGTACTGGGGGTCTCCTTCAACAGGATGACGGGCTACCACGACTACGGGGGCTTCTTCATCCAGGCCGAGCCCGGGTTCGGCGGAGGGAAGCTGAATGTGGGATACCGCTTCGGAGCCTGCCACTTCATGCCCATCTGGAACGTGGGGCTCTCCGGCTCGCTCATGCAGACCTGGGGGGACCCGCTGCAGGATGTCGAGGCCGGCCAGACCTACGCGGGGCTCGAGCTTTCTGCGGCGTTCTCCGTGATCGGGATCAACGGGGGCGTGTTCACCCACATGGCGGGGGACGACGAGGAGCACGACTGGATCTACAGCCTGGGCGTAGGCGTGGGGTTCTGAGGAGAGAGGCTCCGGAAGGGGAGCAGCCGGGCTTTCAGTCCGCTTCTTCCCCGCTCTCCTGCATCGACATCACCAGGTCTTCGCGCTCCCATCGCTCGAAGAACCTCATCCCGGCCTCGCGCATCGCGTCCACGAAGTCGAGGTTGCCGCAGGGCATGCCGTCGGCCCTGTAGTGGAGGCCGAACCTCCTCTGTGCCTCGTTGAAGCCTCCCTGCCCGCGAGCGCGAGCCATGCAGGCCTCGGCGAACGCCTCGTCGACGCAGTTGGCGCAGGCCGTCCTGAAGACCAGCTCCGTCTTCTCTCCGATGGGTGTCAGCCTGTGGGCCTCCCGCTCCTGGTAGTCGGCCCAGAGGTCGTCGGGGTCGGGCTCGCTGTACTTCTCCTCATGGATCATGAAGCGCCGGGAGAACTTGCGGGCAGCCTTCCTCTCGGTCCCCTCTCGCGGGTAGCCCATGCAGACCAGCACGACGGGGAAGACCCCGGAGGGAAGCGAGAACATCTCCCGGACCTCTGACGGGGACTCCATGATCGTGCCTATGTAGACCGATCCCAGGCCCAGCATGTCGGCAGCCGTGCACATGCTCTGTGCCGCTATCACAACGTCCTGGAACGAGACCCAGAAGTGCCTGAAGGAGGAGGGCGCGGTGTAGGGAGCAGCGCCCGCCCGCGCGAGGACCTCGTTCCTGTGCATGTCCAGGCAGAACAGCAGGTGCAGCGGCGCGTCGGCCATGAACTCCTGGAAGCACATGCTCGCCAGCCTGTTCCTGGTGTCCGGATCACGCACCAGTATCGCGCTCCATGGCTGCAGGTTGCCTGCGGAAGCAGATCGCACCCCGGCCTCCAGTACCTGATCGAGGACACCCGGCTCGATGTCCCGGTCGGCGAAGCGCCTCAGACTCGACCTCTCGAGTAGGCGGTCCAGCGGCCGCGTCGTCATGTCTATTCTCCCGTTCGGGTTGCCGTGCACCGACCGCTCTAGTGGGGCAGCTTGGGCATCTCCCTCAGCGCGTTCCTGGCCCAGACGATCAGCTCCGGGAAGTCGGCGTTCTCCAGGGCGAACCTGTAGTCGCTCCGGGCGCCCTCCAGGTCTCCCCGGGCCTCCCGGACCATCCCTCTCCAGTAGTAGGT
>JAFGKQ010000059.1 GCA_016928495.1 Candidatus Fermentibacterales bacterium | reverse complement strand
TGCCACCTGTCTATGCCGAGGCCGAAGCAGTACCTCCTATCGGTCCTGCCGGTAGTCAGGAAACGGCATCCGCAGGGCATCCTGGTGATCGAATCGACTATCTCGAGAACCCTGTGCACGTCCTCCAAGGGGAGCACCTGGCCGTAGTGCTCGAGCATGCACTCCTCGTCCGTTCTCGCAGCAAACGTGCGCAGTACGGGCTGCAGCCCCGTCTCGGCCGCATCGCTCCGGGTCGAGGGCCTCACACCGAGTATGGCCGGCATGACGAAGCCCTCCCAGAACCTGTTGGCCCACTCGAGGCGCGTCCCGGCCCGGACTGCCTCCCTCTGGCCTGCAGTCAGCTCCTGATGGAGGAGCTCCTTCGAGTAGTGCCGCATCTCGAGGTACCACTTCCGGCCCTCGGCGTGCCTCGTGCAGAACTCACACACCGCCGTCCCCCGGATCGGTCAGGTCTGACAGGTCGGACAGAAGTAGCAGGAGGCGCCGAGATAGCTGACCCTGAGAATCGGAGTCCCGCAGACCGGGCATGGATTCCCATCGGCTCTCCTGTCCATGGCCGCCACGTACCTCCCGGGCCTGTCGTGCAGGTCGTACTCCGTATCCCTGCCGTCCGCGGCTATTGCCTCCGACATCACCTCCGCGATGGCCCGGTGGAGTCTCCCTATGTCGTCCGCGCTCAACTGGAAGAGCTTCCTGGTCGGCACGATGCCCGCCCTGAACAGGACGTCCTGCAGGTACCCGTTGCCGAGGCCGGCGATTGCCGGACCGCTGACTATGAACTCCTTGACGCTCTTCTTCCGGTCGAAGTCTCCCACCTGGCGGGCAAGGTACTCCGTCGTGAACCCCGGGTTGGTCGGGCAGAGCCCGGTCTCGCGGTGGCCCTCCTCCCGTGGCGCCCCGGGTCCCGTCAGGCGCAGAAAGCCCCAGTTCTGGACCGTGATCGTGAAGAACCGGCCGCCCTCCAGCTCGAGCAGGAGGTGGTGCTTCCGCGGAAGGGTGTCGGCGGAGTCATGGAGCCGGATCCTCCCGCCCAGATCGCCGAACTGGAGCGTGTATCCGGGCTCCATGCCAACGTCCACCCATTTGCCTCCGCAGGACGATTCACCCACTTCCTTACCCTCTAGTATCCGTTCGAAGGGCTCCCGATCCAGGTTGTAGAACACCCACTTATGGGGGCTGTTGCCCCGGATCGCTCTCACGACTCTGCTGCCCGACAGCTCCTCCCCGATCTGCCTGGCGAGCAGGACTGCCTCCGGATGCTCGATCATGTTTGGCCTCCCGCGGGATGATGCTCTCCGAGTCTATCTCATGCGGCCTGCACAATCAAGAACGCTGACAAGACCCCTCCCGCCGGCGATGTTCGGGGCAGCGAACCGCTCGAGGGGAGGTAGGGAATGCCACTGCTGCGCTCAGCCGCTCTCATGACGACGGTCGCCGTGCTCCCCGGCCTGGCGCTTCCGGTCTGGGTCGAGACCCGTGATCCCGACGGGAGGCCGCTGGAGCTCGACCGGGAGTACATCATCACCCTGCCGGGGGAACAGGGCCTGGGCGAGGGCACGGACATCCTGCTGATGGCCGTCGAGGGGGCCGATACCTCGCTGGTCGCGCGGGGCTGGTTCGGCCAGATGTACAACGCAGCCAAGTCATGGGCGCTCCTGTTCCCCGAACGCGACAGCCTGGAGGTCTGCTTCCAGATGCCGGGGACGGCCTTCTACACGGAGGCCGCCTACAGGGTCGATGCTTCCGGGGACACGCTGATCCTGCTCTCGGAGTCCTCGGGCGATCCCTCCTGGGACGCAATGGGGAGGATAGACTCGCTGCTGCCCGCCGGGAGGATCGAGGAGGCTGCCTCGGAGCTATGGTCGATGATGTATCCCCACCACTACTACCGGCCGGAAGTGATGGGCATGGGGTTCCTGGAGGCCGCATGGACGGCAGCCATTGCGGCGCATCGCCAGGGCACAGGGAACGCCATCCAGGCCTTCGACCAGGCCGGCGAGGTTCTGGACATGCTGTTCTGGGAGGCGCCCTGGTGGGCCGCGTCCGGCCCTGACGGCTGGTGCCTCCGGGATCTCATGGACTGGGACCACTACGTGGAGATGGTAAACGACTACGGCTTCTTCCTGCACCGGGCGGGCCGGCTCGGCCAGGCCATCCGGGTGCTCCGAAGGGTCACCGAGATAGCTCCTGACAGAGTCCCCGTCTACCTGAACCTGGCCGACGCGCTCTGGGATGCCGGCGAGCGTGAGGAGGCCGCCGCGCTCTACGCCGAATACGTGAGGAAGCTCACGGCTCCCGGCACCTCCGTGCTCATCCCCCCGCGCGCCCTGGAGCGCTCGGGTGGAGACTGAGAGCCGGTCCTGCCCGAGGTAGCGGCGAGGGGGAGGACAGAGCCTCCTCCTCGCTCACCCAGGCAAGAGCAGCGCTAGAGCTTGACCAGCCTCAGAGTGGAAGCTCCGTCGGCATCCTCGACTCGCACCAGGTAGGTTCCGTTGGCTGCCCCGGCGCCGTTCCATGCGAACGAGCCGTCGAACGGCTCGTTCACCACCGCTCTTCCCGAGAGGTCGAAGACCCGGATGGACCCCGGACCGAAGCCGGAGGCGGAGATCACCACGGAGGCGTCGAACGGGTTCCGGCTCGCGGCCAGCGCCCTGGGCAGGATCGGCGCCTGCTCGTCGCCAACCGCAGTGTTCTCCTGGATCCACATCCAGACGTAGCCGTTGTAGTCGCTGGTGAGCATGTCCGGAAGCCCGTCCTCGTTCCAGTCGTCTATCCACAGGCGCATCCCGGAGTACTTGTAGGCTATCCTCTCCCATCCGCTGAAGGAGGGGGAGGAGTTCGTACCGGTGTTCTGGTAGTAGTACACGTAGTAGTCGTTGGCCCCGCAGATCAGGTCCTTCCTGCCGTCCTGGTCGAGATCGTAGACCCGGGGGCAGTTCCTGTAGTGGTAGATGTTGCTGCCCCCGCTCATGATGTTGGTGTAGGAGTTGAAGACCGGCTGGGAGTCGCCCCCGTCGTTCAGGTAGAGCCTGACGTACCCGTCCTGTGTGCCCAGGAGCATGTCCAGGTCCCCGTCCTCGTCCCAATCGGTTATGGCGGGCGAGGAGTTGTAGCCGCAGTCGATGGTCACTCCGCCACAGGTGATATCGGGCATGGTGGTCAGCGTGATCGCGTCGTTGGATGTCCTGCGGAAGTAGTTCACGTAGCCGTTGCGGTCGCCCACGATGATGTCCAGGAGCCCGTCGTCATTCCAATCCACGACCTGTGGATTCGTGGCCCCGGTGCATCAACCGGATGGAACGGTGATGATCGACCCGTCGGAATAGAGGTAGGAGAACGAGTTGAAGACAGGGGCCTCGTTGCTGCCCTCGTTCTTGTAGAACCGGATGTTGCCGCTGCTGAACTGCCCGAGGATCAGGTCCTTCAGGCCGTCCAGATCCCAGTCTACCACGCAGGGCGCAGCGTAGTACCCGACGTCGATTATCGTCCCTCCGCACTTGAGCTGATACTCCGGATCGTACTCCGGCACCCAGGCAAGGGCCAGGCCAGCAAACGCCGGCACCAGCAGAAGCATGCGCATCATCCCCGCACCTCCGTTGAAGGCGTCACCACTACGGGCATTGTATACCCAAGGGGTATGCAAAGCGCAATCCTGCCTCGAAGCCCTTCTCCCGAGCTTCCACGGCGGGCGGACTCTCCTCTCAAAGCAGCAGAGACTTGATCCGTCCCCAGGTGGTCTCGGCAAGGCCCAGAGGGTCCACATCTGCCCTGATCATCAGGTCCCCCTGAGACCAGGGGTTGCCAGCGACGAAGCTGTGGCAGTGGCCCGTGAAGTTGGGTCCGTTGTCACCGAGAGAGGAGGGCCAGCCCCCCGAGGACATCTCCGTGTTCACGAGCACCCAGAAATCCGGGCCGGAGCCGATCGGCGGATCGACTTCCAGCCTGACGGCAGAGTCGTGCGTAGCCGGGGCGGTCTCGCTGTAGAGCTGCGTGACGGGCCCGGACTGATCGTCCCCAGTCCATATCTCTGCGAAGAAGAAGGGTGTGTCCCAGGGGTAGCCAGGGTGATGGTAGAACCACAGCTCCAGACCGATGATATCGACGGGTGCGGTAGTGAAGTCCTCCACCCGGAACCATACGCCCCTGTAAGCCCCTCCCCACGTCAGCCACCAGCCCTCTCCGTCATCGTACTGCAGCAGGTAGTCGCTGCCGTCGCAGAAGACCCGGCGCTCCAGCGGGAGCTGCGTCGAACCGACTGCGCTCAGGGCCACAAGCACCGCGAGCACTGGTCCCATGCCAGACTCCCTTCACGGTTTCTCAACCCATCGCCCGGAAGGGAAGCAACTCACGTGCCATGACTGCAACGCCAAGGTTGACATCAAGGTATGGAGTGCTCCCTCTTGCGTCGGCTCCGATCCATGCGGGAATACCGCCGCACATCGGGAGATTTTCCCTGCCCCGGTGCCCATCCGGCGCCTGCCCGGCCCCGTGCCCGACCGTTGCCCCGGGACCCGGTCTTGCCTAGGATTTGTCCGGTATGCCTGGCGGCTAATCGGTGGCTCTCATCCGAGGAGGAATGCAGTGGCCAAGGGCAGGAGGATCAGCGGTTCCGGAAAGAGCGGGGGCGGCAAGTCCTCGAAGTCGGTTGGCTCGAGCTTCGGGAAGTCCCTGTTCGGCAGCAGGAAGAGCAAGCCCTCGTCGGACTCGGGCTTCGTGAAGCCCCCTCACGATCCGGGGCCCAAGCACAGACCCGAGAAGGACGGGGACGGCTCCGTCTTCGACAACATGGCCGAGATGGCCAGGAGGGCGCAGAAGCAGCAAGCGGGACAGCAGGAAGAGGGCGCTCCCGTACAGGGGGTCCCTTCCGGTGGCTCGAGGGGCTGTCCGGTGTGCGGATGCTGCTCGCTCACGCTCTTCACGGCAGTGGCAGCGGCCGTGGCCCTGCTGGTCGTCCTGATAGCCGGGGTCTTCTAGGAGGGCCCACACGCGAGAGGCCCGGGCTTTTCCAGACCTATGCTCCTCCGCTGTGCTTCCTGATGACCGACATGGCCTCGAGGGCGTTGCGTGCCCTCCGGAGCTCCTCGCGAGCCGACCTGTCGGTCAGGAGCTCGGCGATCGCCGCGAGGATCTGCAGGTGCATCTCCGGCGACTCGGCCGCTGTGAGGACCATGTAGACCACGTTCACCAGGCCGTCCACCTCCCCGCCGAACTCGACGCCGCTGTTCGGCAGCACGCCCAGCGCGACCGCCGGCCTGGGCAGGCCGGGAATGCGGCCATGCAGGATGGCGATCCCGTCGCCTATCGTGGTGCCCCCCTGACGCTCTCGCTGCAGGATGATCTCCAGAACCTCGCCCTCGTTCTCGACATATCCCGCACCCTTGAGGGTCCTCACCAGCTCCCAGATGGCCTCGCCCTTGGACTCGACCTCGAACGGCACCCTGAGGCACTCCGGGCTTATCACGTCCGGCAGCCGCAGCCTCTCCCCCAGGAGCTTCTGCCTGATGACATCCTCCTGCCCGATCAGCTCACCTCCGCCGGTGATCCATGACCGCCACCTGATCAGCGTTCTCTCCGAGGTCAGTATGCCCACGATCTCGAAGAAGATCAGGCCGGGCAGGATGATGCTCAGAATGGTCTCGCCGCTCTCTCCCAGCACCGACGCGACGAAGTAGGCCTCGATGGCAGCCACTCCAGCCTGGGGCAGCATGAGACGCGGCAGAGAGCTGGTCATCCTGCGGTCCTGACGGGTCAGCTTGCAGCCCAGCCAGGTGCCCCCGAGCTTCCCGGCAGACCTGGCGGCGATGTAGGCTCCTATGAAAGCGAAGTTCTCGGGATGAAAGGCCTCTATGTCGGCATTCGCGCCTATCAGCGCGAAGAAGAGCAGGGTGTACATGGAGGTGGCGTTCTCTATCCGGAGCGACTCGAAGACCTGGGTCGAGTAGAGGTTCGCTACGAGAACCCCGGCGGTGACCGCGGTGACCAGGAAGGGCAGGTGCCAGTGGAGGGCAAGCCCTACACCGATCGAGACCCCTGCCGCAACGATGATGAAGACCTCGATGGAGGGCCCGGGCATCTCCGAGATGAGGCGGGACAGGAACTCGGACCCCCTCAGTCCGCTCTGCCTCTCCATCTCGTACTTGGCGGTAAGCCACCTCTTCTCCACGAGGATCCGCAGCATCAGGAACACGCCTCCCCCGAGCAGGATCGCCAGGC
>JAFGKQ010000058.1 GCA_016928495.1 Candidatus Fermentibacterales bacterium | reverse complement strand
TGATCAAGGACAACCACCTGGCGCTGGTGGGCTGTGAGGGCCTGCCCTCGCTGGTCGACAGGATCAGGACCCGGCACGGCATCCCGATCGAGATCGAGGTTTCCGCTCCGGAACAGCTCGATCAGGTGATCCCTCTCCGGCCAGAGAGGATCCTGCTGGACAACATGAGCGTCGAGAGCCTGCGCCACTGCGTGCGCGCGATCCGGGCATCCGGGGGCTCGATCTACGTCGAGGCCTCCGGCGGCATCGACCTCTCGAACGTAAGGTCGGTCGCGCTGACCGGCGTGGACGGCATATCCGTCGGCAGGATAACGCACTCGGCCGCGTCCGCCGACATAGCCATGGACTGGGGCACCGGCAAGACATGAGAACCAGGATCGCTCTGGACATCGGCAACAGCAGGACCTCGATCGGCCTTTTCGACGAGGACGGGAAGCTGCTCGAGCACTGGAGGGTCAGAACCGAGCACTGGACGGAGGACGAGCTCTGGCTGCTGCTGAGACAGCTTCTCTCGCTGCGCGAGCCCGGCTACGCGAAGCCCGAGGCGGTGGCCTTCGCCTGCGTTGTCCCCCAGCTCCGGCACTGCCTGCGCGGGGTCTCGCAGAGGCACTCGGGACGGCCTCCCGTGGAGGTCTCGCCTGCGACCTCCGGCATAGTGATAGACTATCCGGACCCGCAGGAGCTGGGAGCCGACAGGATAGCCAACGCCGTCGGCGCGCTCCTGGCCGGGCCTGCCCCGGCAATAGTCACTGACTTCGGGACCGCTACCACCTTCGACGTGATAGACGCGGATGGGCGATACCTGGGAGGCGTCATATGCCCGGGCGTGGGGACGGGGGCTGCGGAGCTCTTCAGAAAGGCGGAGAAGCTCAGCCCGGTGGATCTGGACTTCACCGACAGCGTGCTGGCAAGGAGCACCGCCGACGCCATCAGGTCGGGAGTCATGCACTCCGTCGTCGGATCCACCGACTACATCCTCGACAGGCTGGAGGCCGAGCTGGGCTCCGGCGCGAGCCTCTACGCGACCGGTGGCTGGGCGCCCGGCATCGCTCCCAGGTGCAGCCACTGCCTGCTGGTCGTGCCCGAGCTGACGCTCCAGGGCATCGACGCGGTCTGCAGGCGCAACATCTGACCGTGCCGGAGGCGCGGAAGAGGGAGGCTGGTGAGTGGGCTTGAGTGGCAAGAGGGTCCTTCTCGGAATAACCGCCAGTGCCGCTGCCTTCAAGGGAGTGGCGCTGGCCTCGGCGTTCCGCAGGCGCGGGTTCGAGGTGGATGCGGTGCTCACGCCGAACGCTGCCCGGCTCGTCAGCCCGCGGCAGCTTGCCTGCATCACGGCCCGCCGGGTGCTCTGGACGGAGTTCGCCGACGATCCCGGCGACGATCCCGCCCCTCACGTGCGACTCACCGAGGATCTGTCGCTGATGGTCATCGCCCCGGCAACCGCCGACTTCCTGGCGAGGCTCTCGCTCGGCCTGGGTGACGATCTTCTCACGACCACCGCTCTGGCCTGCAACTCGCCCATGGTCGTCGCTCCCGCCATGCACAACAGGATGTGGAGGAACCCGGTGGTCCAGGAGCACGTGGAGAGGCTCCGGGGGAGGGGCGTTGTCTTCGCCGGCCCGGTCGATGGCGACCTTGCATGCGGCGATAGCGGCGCCGGTCGGATGATGGAGCCTCCCGACATACTCCAGGTCTGCCTGGAGCTGATGCTCTGATGCCCGATCCGGCAGAGGGCTCTGCGCCCGGATGCTCCCCGGTTCCGCCCGTGCCCACGCTGGTCTGGCGGGGAGACTGCCTCGAGCTGCTGGACCAGACCCTGCTCCCCGAGACAGAAGCGACTGTCCGCTGCGAGTCCGCGGGGGACGTTGCCAGGGCGATCTCCGGGATGATCGTCCGCGGAGCGCCGGCCATCGGCCTTGCGGCAGCGTACGGTGTCGTGCTCTCGGCGATGGGTGTCGAAGGCGGCCCCGGTTTCCGGGAACGGGTGGAACGGGACATCTCCCTGCTCTCCTCGACCAGGCCCACTGCGGCCAACCTTTTCCACTGCCTGGAGCTGCAGCGGGAGATCGTGTCCCGGTCCGCCGGCAGGGACGAGGCCGTCGAGAGACTGCTGCAGAGCGCCGACGAGCTCTTCAGGAAGGACGTGGAGGCGAGCCTCGCGATGGGCCGCCTTGGCGCAGACCTTCTGGGCCCCGGCGTCAGGCTTCTCACCCACTGCAATGCCGGAGGTCTTGCCACGTCCGGTTTCGGGACGGCACTGGCCGTATTCTACGAGGCCCGGGCCAGGGGGTGGCTCGCCGCAGCCTGGGCAGACGAGACCCGGCCCCTTCTCCAGGGCGCCCGCCTGACGGCCTGGGAGCTGACCCGGGCAGGCATACCGGTCACCGTGCTGCCGGACTCCGCTGCGGCCAGCCTCCTCAGGAGCGGCGCGGTGGATGCTGTCTTCGTGGGCGCGGACAGGGTGGCTGGCAACGGGGACTTCGCCAACAAGATAGGCACCTACCCGCTGGCCCTCGCATCGAGGGAGGCGGGCGTTCCGTTCCACGTAGTGGCCCCGCTCTCCAGCTTCGATACTGCGGCGCCCGACGGAGGCGCGATACCCATCGAGGAGAGGGACGGCGGCGAGGTTCGCTGCCTGGGCGGCCGGATTCTGGTTCCTTCGGAGGCCAATGTGTATAATCCTGCGTTCGATGTGACGCCGGGCTCACTGGCGACCGCCATCGTGTGCGAGGAGGGCGTGCTGCGACCGCCATACGAAGCCTCGATAGGCGAGTTGACAGGCTGCCGGCGCTGAGGTACTATGGCACTCGTGGCGGCATGTGCCGTTGCGCGGCTGCCTCGAGGGGCGTGCATGCGTGACGGAAGAAGAGGACGAATCGTCTGAGAGGGAGGGTTCCGATGAGATATTCCCTGATCTGCCTTGTTGCTATGGCCGTATCGCTGGCTCTTGCTGATCCCGGTGACGTGGTCAGCGTCATCCCTGCCCCCGGCGGAAACCCGGACGGGCTCACCTGGGTGGACGGCAGCCTCTACATAACCAGCGACTCCGACTTCATGATCTACGAGATCGATCCCGACGACGGAACCGTGCTCGACTTCTTCATCGGCTACGGCGACGACGACGTTCTCACCGGCCTGACCTACGACGGCACGGATCTCTGGTCGTGCTCGAACCAGTTCATCTACAAGCGCAGCCTTCCGGATGGAACGGTCCTCGACTCGATCCCGGCCCCCAACCCGACCTGCAACGAGGGCCTGGCCTGGGACGGGTCCTCCATCTGGAGCACCAACTGGAACGACGACATGGTCTACGAGCTCGACCCCTCGAACGGCGACATCCTGAGCTTCTTCTTCCCCAGCGGCTCGGACGGGGCGACAGGCCTGGCCTGGGACGGCACCTACCTCTGGGTCAGCATGCAGGGGAGCGTGCTCATCTACAGGATGATCCCGGGCGACCCGACCCCCGTGTCCTTCTTCCTCGCTCCATGCGACACTCCTCAGGACCTGGCCTGGGACGGCGAGTACCTCTGGGTCACCGAGTACGTGGCGTCCGGAGCCATGGTCTACCAGATAGAGCCGGGGGAGATCGGTCTTTCCCCCGCCACCTGGGGATCCATAAAGACGGAGTTCTAGCGGGATCCCGTACTGCCGGCGGCTATCCGGCGGCGCAATCTGAGGGACGGCGCACTTGGGTAGAGTAGTAGGCATAGACCTGGGGACCACCAACTCCTGCATGGCCGTCTGCGAGGGTGGAGAGGTCGTGGTCATCCCCTCGGGGGAGGGTCCCCGGGTGATGCCCTCCGTCGTGGCCTTCACTCCCAAGGGCGAGAGGCTGGTCGGTCTCGTGGCCAAGCGGCAGGCCATCACCAACCCCACCAACACCGTCAGCAGCGTGAAGCGGCTGATGGGAAGGAAGCTCGACGAGCTCGAAGATCTCGTGAAGGACCTGGCCTACGAGGTCAGGGCCAACGAGAAGGGCGACGCCGTCGTCTTCGTCGGCGGCAAGGAGTACACTCCGCCCGAGATCTCGGCCATAATCCTCCAGAGGCTCAAGGCCAGGGCCGAGGAGTATCTCGGCGAGCAGGTCACCGACGCCGTGATAACCGTTCCGGCGTACTTCAACGAGGTCCAGAGGGAGGCCACGAAGGCCGCCGGCAGGATCGCAGGCTTCGAGGTCAGGCGGGTCTTGAACGAGCCGACGGCCGCCTCGCTGGCCTTCATGGAGCCTGCGGAGCGGAAGCGCCTGGCCGTGTACGATCTGGGCGGCGGCACCTTCGACATAAGCATACTGCAGGTCGTCAACGGCATCTTCGAGGTCAAGAGCACAAGCGGCAACACCCACCTCGGCGGGGACGACTTCGACACCAGGCTGGTGAACTGGATAGTCGAGGAGTTCGAGAAGGCCCAGGGCATCGACCTGCGTCAGGATGCCGTCGGCCTCCAGCGTGTCAGGGAGGCGGCCGAGAGGGCGAAGTGCGAGCTCTCGTCCGCTCTCGAGGCCAACATCAACCTGCCCTTCATCTCCTCGGACGAGCGGGGGCCCAGGCACCTCGAGATGAACGTGACGAGGGGCCTCCTCGAGAGCCTGGTGCAGGACCTCGTGGAGCTTACGAGAGAGCCCTGCACGAGTGCTCTGACCGACGCAGGCATGAAGCCCGAGGAGATAGACCACGTCCTGCTCGTGGGAGGCTCCACGAGGATGCCTCTGGTGCGGAAGACGGTCGAGGACCTCTTCAGGCAGAAGCCGGCGCACAGCGTCAACCCCGACGAGGTCGTGGCCGTGGGCGCCGCGATCGAGGCCTCCGTGCTGAGCGGCGACAGGAAGGACCTTGTGCTGCTCGACGTGACTCCACTCTCTCTCGGCGTGGAGACCCTTGGCGGAGTGATGGCCCCGATCATCGAGAGGAACTCCCCCATTCCCCTGAAGCGCAGCCGGCTGTTCACGACGGCCGTGGACAACCAGCAGGTCGTCAACATCCATGTCCTTCAGGGCGAGAGGGAGCTGGCGGAGGGCAACAGGAGCCTCGGTCGCTTCGAGCTGGTCGGGATTCCCCCCGCAAGGCGCGGCATACCGAGGATAGAGGTGACCTTCGCAATAGACGCCAACGGGATTCTCGACGTTCAGGCGGTTGACGCCGTCACGGGCCACAAGCAGATCATGCGGATCAACCCCAGCGGCGGCCTG
>JAFGKQ010000057.1 GCA_016928495.1 Candidatus Fermentibacterales bacterium | reverse complement strand
TCTCTCCATATGGTTGCGAGCGCAGAGCTTCCCCTCCGAGGTCGCGGTCAGGCTGCTGGCGGGTAGCGCCCTCGCCGTCGCGGGAGTCGCGCCGCTGCTGTTGAGCGCTGTCCGCTCGTGAGGTCCGCGACAGCCCTCTCCACGGCTCTCGTCGCATGGATGCTCCTGGCGGCCGGGTGCGGCACTCGAAACGGCGCCGCATCCTGCGCAGATACTGCACTGACTCCCGCGCCTGCCGCCGTTCCCTGGGAGAGAGTGCTGGTGAGCGGCTCAGTGGTCAACCTCCGCAATGGTCCGGGCACCCGGTTCGGCGTGGTCGAGACAGCCCGCGAGGGAGACACGCTGGAGGTCCTCGGAGAGGCCGGGGACTGGCTCAGGGTCTACAGCAGCCGGCGTTGCTGCTTCGGCTGGATCTACTCCGCCCTCACAAGGAAGCTCGAGGCTGCTGCCCCCGATGTTCCCTGAGCCGCCGAGCTTGACCCCGGGGAGCGCCCGGGCTATGAGAGCCGGGACGACCCCTGCCGACAGCGGCTGGATTTCGGCTGAGGAGACCTGACGTGATCGAGAGATACTCTGTGCCGGAGATGGAAGAGATCTGGTCGAGGGATTCCAGGTTTGCCAGGTGGCTCGAGATCGAGCTGCTCGCAACCGAGGCGCGAGTCCTCTCGGGCGATGTCCCCCTGGAGGACCTGGAGTCGATAAGGGCCGGCGCCCGGTTCGACGCAGCCCGCATAGACGAGATCGAGGCCAGGGTCAGGCACGACGTGATTGCGTTCCTGACCTGCGTGTCGGAAGGCCTCGGCCCCGAGTCCAGGCACCTGCACTACGGCATGACCTCCAGCGATGTGCTGGACACCTGCCTGGCAACCCAGATCCGGGACTCGGGGAGGCTTCTGGTCGATGCCCTGGAGAAGCTGCTCGACTCCCTCAGGGACCTGTGCCTGAGGACCCGTGGTCTGGTCTGCATGGGAAGGACCCACGGGATGTATGCCGAGCCGACGACCTACGCCCTGAAGTTCGCCGGCTTCCACTCGGAATGCGCGCGGGCGCTGGATGCTCTGCGCTCCGCCGTCGAGCAGGCGAGCTTCGGCAAGCTGAGCGGGGCTGTCGGTACGTTCGCACACATTCCGCCCGGGGTAGAGGAGCACGTCTGCTCGAAGCTCGGGATCGGCGCGGAGCCGGTTGCCACACAGGTCGTCCCGCGTGATCGCATCGCCGGGTTCCTGTGGGCCCTCTGCCGTGCCGGCAACATGCTGGAGAGGTTCGCGCAGGAGATAAGGCATCTTCAGAGGAGCGAGGTCGGTGAGGTCATGGAGGCGTTCCGGGCCGGTCAGAAGGGGTCGAGTGCGATGCCTCACAAGAGGAACCCCATCGTCAGCGAGAGGCTCTGCGGCATGGCCAGACTGCTCCGCGGATACCTGCTGGTCGGGCTCGAGAACACGGCGCTCTGGCACGAGCGGGACATAAGCCACTCCGCTGCCGAGCGCTTCATCCTTCCCGATGCCTGCGGCGTTGCCCTCTACTCCATCCGGAAGGCCGAGGAGCTGGCCCGGGGTCTGACCATAAACGGGCGTGCCGTCGCCAGGAACCTCGAGGAAGCGGGCGATTCCTACTACACACAGACCCTGCTCCTGGCCCTGATCGACGGCGGCATGAGCCGTGAGGAGGCCTACGGGATCGTGCAGTCGCTGGCACTGGCCGAGGACGAGGCGGGCGACGTGAGCTTCGTGGACCGCGCGGCAGCGGACCCTGCCATTCGAAAGACGCTCGGGGAGGACAGGGTCAGGGAGCTCTGCCGTCTGGAGAGGCTGGTCTCGAGAGAGGACTCGATACTGGAGAGGGCAGGAGTCCTGGACCAGGCCTGATCCCGTCGTGGCGGTCGGCCTGCCTATTCGTATATTCGTGGTTCGGGGTCAGTCGGCAGCACGCCGGCTGTTGTGGTCTTTCCTACTTCGCATCAGGCAGCAGGTGAGCGGGAGTACCGATGGAAATTGTCTATGGTCTACTGGGGCTGGCGATAGGGGGCGCGGCGGCTTGGCTGGTCTGCAGCTCCCGGTCGAGGACTGAGAGCGATGAGCTCTCGCAGAAGCTGAACGATGTCAGGACTGAGCTCACCTCCAGGGCTCACGAGAGCAAGGAGCTCACGGAGAAGATCTGCAACCTCCAGGACGAGGTGAAGAAGCACAGGGACCTCGCGGTCCTCTTCCCCGAGCTCGTGAAACAGATACTCTCGGCAAGGACCTCATCGGAGGCTACGGACTACACGATGAGGGTCATCAACCGTCTGACCCTCACCGACCGCATCGCCCTCTTCCTTGCCGACAGGATGGGCAAGAGGCTCGGGTTGTCCGGAGTGAGGGGCCTGGAGGGCGTGATCAGCCCGCCTCTCGCTCTCAACGTCGGCGAAGGCCACGTCGGCCATGTCGGCGAGACCGGCAGGATCATGACCAGGGAGGACTTCGAGAAGGAGAGCGCCCTGGTCCGCAAGCACATCGAGCAGACGGCCATCCCGGGATACGTTCCCGACCTGGCCGCGCCCATGACCTGTCAGGGAGTCCTCTACGGCGTGCTATGCCTGAACGACATTCCCAGGTCAGCGACGCTCGTACCCGAGAGGGTGAGGGCGATAGCGAACGTCTCCGCGGCGGCCTTCGAGAACATCCGGCTGCTCGAGAGGTTCGAGACCGCCGCCGACCTCGACATGGACACGGGGCTGCCGGGCCCATCGCAGCTCCAGCAGAGGCTCGAGTCGGAGCTGGAGAGGTTCAGGCGGTTCAGCAGCCCGATGTCGGTTGTGGAGGTCCGCATACCTACGGCGGCTTCGGCCGACAGGTTCCTGGGGCGCGAGATCATGAGGATGTCCGCCACCTATCTCAAGAACACCATGAGGAACATAGACATAGGGGTGAAGGTCAGCGCCGATACCATCCTGCTGCTTCTTCCGGGCACTGACGAGGAGGGTTGTGCCAATGTCCTGTCGAGACTGGGACAGGCGATGCCCGCGCTCTCCGACGAGGAGGGCGACAGGGTGAAGGCTGTGGAGCTTCGCGCCATATCGCTCGATCCGTCCGAGGGGACGATTACCGCGGACGATCTCATGGACAGGCTCGGGCAGAGGAGCTTCACCAGGCATGACGGCTGACCGGCCGGCCCCTGCCGGCTGCCGGGATGATCGCTCCGGACCGGATCCCGGCCTGGACTCCGCTCTGATCGGGGAGATAGAAGCCAGGGGCCTGGCGATGACCCTGGAGGAGGCGAGGCACCTCGCCTCCATCGTCGGCAGGCGTCCCACCCCGCTCGAGCTGCACCTCTTCGACACCATGTGGAGCGAGCACTGCTCCTACAAGAGTTCCCGCTCGCAGCTCCGCACCCTTCCGACCGACGCGCCGCAGGTAGTGCTGGGCCCCGGCGAAGATGCCGGCGTGGTGAGGCTTTGCGTTCATGACGGTGTCGAGTACGACCTGGTGATAGCGCACGAGAGCCACAACCACCCTTCCCAGATACTGCCCGTGGAGGGCGCGGCGACCGGGATAGGCGGAATCGTCAGGGATGTCTACTGCATGGGCGCGGATGTGATCGGCGTCCTGGACCTGCTTCGCTTCGGCGACCCGCTGGGGCCCAGGGGCTCCAGGACCAGGTCCATCGTCAGGGGGGTCGTCGAGGGGATCTGGCAGTACGCGAACGCGCTGGGGGTTCCCAACCTGGGGGGGGACACCGTCTTCTGCGGCTCCTACGACGACAACTGCCTCGTCAATGTCGTTGCCGTCGGGCTGGCCAGGCATGACTGGATCGTCCACAGTTACGTTCCCGAGCGCGCCCGGGACGAGGAGTACGTTCTGATATTGGTCGGGAAGCCCACGGACGATACCGGCTTCGGCGGGGCCACCTTCGCATCTGCCGTCCTGGAGGAGCAGCTCGGCGCGGTCCAGGTGGCGGACCCTTTCCTGAAGAGGGTGCTGTCGGAAGCCAACAGAGCGGTACAGAGACTGCTTCACGAGAGGGGGATAGAGTTCGGCTTCAAGGATCTCGGGGCCGGCGGGATCGCTTGCGTGAGCAGTGAGATGGCCGCCCACTCCGGGATGGGGATCGAGCTGGATCTGGACAGAGTGCCAGTCTCGATCGAGGGTCTTCCCCCCGAGGTGGTAGCCTGCGCCGAGACTCAGGAGCGCTTCGGCCTGGCCGTTCCCCGCGACATCGCGCCGGATATCATCGGCATCTACAACGATGACTACGAGCTGCCCAGGCTCTTCCCGGGCGCCAGGGCCGAGGTGGTAGGCAGGTTCACGCCTGACCCCGTCTACCGGGTCACGAGAGGAGCCGGGAGGGACCTGATAGCGGAGGCTCCCGCCGAGGCCATCGTGGCGGGGGTATCCTACGAGCGTCCCTGGAGCGAGGCTCCGGGGGATCAGAGCGAGCCCGCGGAACGGGCCTGCGACCCGCCCGCGGACATCGAGCGGATGCTCACCGGGATGGCCTGCTGCAGCAGGTCCGCCATATGGAGCTACTACGACAGCGAGGTCCAGGGCAACACGATGCTGCGTCCCGGCGAGTCTGACGCGGTCGTTATCAGGCCGCTCCCCGGCTCGAGTGTCGGAATCGCGATCAGCGGCGACGGCAACCCCTTCATAGGCCGCATCGATCCCTTCCAGGGCGGTGCGCACGCCGTAGGAGAGGCCGTCAGGAACGTCGTGGCCACCGGCGCGAGACCCATGTGCGCGACGGATTGCCTGAACTTCGGCAACCCCGAGGACCCGTCGGTCTTCTGGCAGTTCCGGGAGTCCGTTCGGGGCATCGCCCATGCCTGCGAGTGCCTGGGCCTGCCGGATGTGAGCGAATGCGAAGCTCCCCTGCCCATCGTCTCCGGGAACGTCAGCTTCTACAACCAGTCGCCGGGAGGCGGTCCGATCCCCCCATCGCCCATAGTCTGCGTGGCAGGGAGGCTCGATGATGCCTCGCACGCCAGGGGGATCGGGCTGAGGTCTGCCGGAAGCAGCCTGCTGCTGCTGGGAGAGAGAATGGACGCTCTGGGCGGGAGCCTCTACTACAGGGAGTGCATCGGGCACGCGGGAGGAAGGGTGCCGGGTTTCGACGGGACGCTGGAGAGGAAGATGGCCCTCTGCGTGCTCGAGCTGCTGCGTGACCTCGGAGACGATGTCCATGCCTGTCACGACATCTCCGAAGGGGGACTCGCCGTGGCGCTTGCCGAGATGTCTCTCGCCAGCCGCTCCTGGACCTGCCTGGGCGCCGAGCTTCCCGATACGGGAAGGGACCCCGTGGCTCTCTACTCGGAGTCACCGGGCTATGTCCTCGAGATCGCACAGGGCCGCTGCCCGGAAGACCTGCCCCCTTTCGCGAGGGTGGTGGGTCGAGTCGTGGAGGGCCTGGTCATAAGGGGCTCCGGATGGAGCGTCGATCTCGAGAGCATCGCCTCCGGGCACTTCGACAGGCTGGCGTCGGTCGTGTGGCGCGAGGAGGGCCTGACATGAGCGGGCCACTTGTTGCGGTCCTGCAGTTCCCGGGCTCCAACTGCGAGTACGAGACCGCCAGGGCTGCCCGGTCCCAGGGCCTGGACGCGAGGGTCGTGCGCTGGAACGATCGCTCCGCGGGGATAGAGGCCTGCGACGCCTTCATCCTTCCCGGCGGCTTCTCGTTCCAGGACCGGGTGAGGGCCGGCGCCGTTGCGGCCAAGGAGGCCGTGATGGACGCGGTCGTCCGCGCTGCGGGCGCTGGCAAGCCCGTGCTGGGCATCTGCAACGGGGCTCAGATCCTCGTCGAGAGCGGGCTGGTCCCCGGATGGAGCGCCGGGAACGTGGAGGCAGCCCTGGCCGGCAACATGAGCCCGGGCCGGAGCGGCTATCTCAGCAGGTGGATCTACCTCCTTCCCGGACAGGAGGTCGCGGCGAGGTGCCCGTGGCTCTCGCTGATGGAGCCGGGTCAGGTTCTGCCCCTTCCCATCGCGCACGCGGAGGGAAGGTTCGTGTTCGCTACAGGGGGAGCGTCCTCCCGCGGCCCTCAGGTGACCGCGCTGAGGTACTGCGCTCCGGACGGGGGGGACCCAGGGGGCTTCCCCTGGAACCCCAATGGCTCCTGTGACGACGCCGCAGCCATCTCCAACATGGAAGGCAACGTGCTGGCGATGATGCCCCACCCGGAAAGGGCGGCATGTCTGTGGCAGGTCCCTCCCTCCCTCTGCGGGCCGTGGGGTGACCGGAGGAGGGCGCTCTCCGGACCCATGGAGGGCACCGGGCCGGAGGGCCCCGGCGCGACGGTCTTCGCAGGTCTGGCGAACAGCTTCGGTGTCAGGGTGGACCGATGAGCGAAGCGACGAGGAGAGTGATGATCGCTGTCAGGCTGAAGGCCGTAGATCCCGCCGCATCCACCGCTCTGTCCACGCTCCGGCGGACGATGCCGGGGGAGGCCCCCGTCTCGCTCGGCAGGTACGACCTCTGGGAGCTGGAGATGAGCCCGGGGACGGACACCATGGATCGGGTGAGATCCCTGATAGCCAGCTATACGGATATCGTGAACCCCAACAAGCAGTCGTGGATGAAGCTGGGCCACCCGGACAGCGTTCCCGGAGAGGATCGATCTCAGACCCGTGTGTGGCTGGTCGTCAAGGACCACGACGACAGCCGCTCCGAGAACTGGTCCAGGATTCTCCGGGCTTCCCGCTTCGGCGTCCGCCGGGTGCAGTGCGGCGTCCTGTGGAGGCTCGGCTACCCTCCCGGGACTGCCCGGGAGGTTGCGGAGGAGAACGCGATGGCCGTGGCTCTCACGCGATCGAGGAGGGTGGGCTTGCTCGCCAATCCCGTCTCGCAGGAAGCGAAGCTCTACGACGAGGCGAGCAGCTAGACCTCCCCCGATGACCTTCGATCCGCATCCCTACGAGCCCTTCCTGGCAGAGGTCCAGAAGCCTCAGCAGTACGCCGGGGGAGAGTGGAACACCGGCGCCCCGCGAAGGGCCTCTCCGAGAGTGACACTTCTCTACCCGGACCTCTACGAGCTGGGCATGTCGAACGCCGGGATGACCATAGTAAGGCACCTGCTGCTTCGCTCGGGGCGCTTCGACGTCCGCAGAGCCTTCGTGCCCGCGCCGGACATGTCCGTCCTTCTCGAGAGCAGCGGAACGCCGCTCGCAGATCTCGAAGGCGGCGACAGGATAGCCACCTCCAGGGCGATCGGGTTCTCCGTCAGCTCCGAGCTTCTCTTCACCAACGTCCTGCACATGCTCCGGCTCTCGGGGATCCCGGTGCGATCCGCCGACAGGACCGAAGAGCACCCCCTGGTCATCGCCGGCGGGGGGGCGGTGTCGAACCCGCTTGCTCTCGAGCCTTTCGTAGACCTCTTCTTCCTGGGCGAGGCAGAGCAGCATGCGGAGGAGCTCTTCGGGATCGCCGCCGGGTCCGGGAGCAGGAGATCCAGACTGGAGTCGGCCGCTTCCTCCGTTCCGGGGGTGTACGCTCCATTGCTCGGGAGGCGGCCCGTCGAGCTTCAGAGGGTCCCGGCGCTGCTCCGGGCCGATGCTCCGGTCAGGCCTCCGGTTCCGACCTGTGCCGTGAGCCATGACAGGGCGGTGGTGGAGATCGCCAGGGGCTGTAGCAGGGGCTGCCGCTTCTGCATCTCGAGCTTCACGGGAAGACCCGTGAGGGAGCGCTCCATAGACGATATCGCCTCCATCCTCGAAGAGGCGATATCCTCGACTGGCTGGGAGGAGGCGGGGCTTCTGAGTCTCTCCTTCTCCGACTACAGCGATCTGGCCGGCCTGATGGCCCGTGTGGCCGAGTTCGAGGCCAGGACCCACACCGCGGTCTCCAGACCCTCGCTCCGCCCTGACAGCCTGCTGCGGCTGGATCCCTCCTCTCCGGTTCGGGGGAGGCTGACCCTCGCTCCCGAGACAGGATCGGAGCTGCTGGGGAGACGCCTCAACAAGAATCTGGGCAACGACATTGTCGTTGCTGCGGCCGAGAGGGCCTTTTGCATGGGAGCCACCGGCATAAAGCTCTATTTCATGATCGGGCTTCCCATGGAGACCGAGGACGACCTCGCGGCCACCGCCCGGCTCGTCAGGGAGGTTGCGTCGCTGAAGGGAGGCTCGGGTCGCCGGAAGGCAGGATCGAAGAGGGCGGTGACCGTTTCCGTGTCTCCATTCTCGCCCAAGCCCCACACACCTCTGGAGAGGGCTCCCCAGATGCCGCTGGAGGAGCTGGAGCGTCGGTTGGGGATTCTCAGGGACGCCTGTGGGAGGTTTGCCAGGGTCGTCTGGAACGATCCCAGGCAGGCGGTCATAGAGGCGGTGCTCGGCCTGGGAGACGAGAGGGCATCCACGCTGCTCGAGGAGGCCTCCTCGAGGGGGGCCCGGCTCGACGGGTGGAGCGACCATCTGAGATGGGAAGTCTGGGAGGAGCTGCTGCGTGAGCAGCCTGGCCTGATCGAGTGGGTGCGCTCGGAAAGAGACGCCGAGCTGCCGTGGGAGTTCATCTCGACCGGAGTGAGCAGGGACTTCCTGCGCTCGGAGTACCGGGCCTACCTTGACGCCGAGACGACTCCCGACTGCAGGGAAGCCGGCAGGTGCTCGGGGTGCGGGGCATGCCCCGGCCTGGTCACGCGGGTGCTCTCCCCGACCGGGGGCCTGGCAGGGCAGCCTTCGGGTGCAGGGAGTGACGCGGCTGCCGACATCGACGGGCAGGTGGCCCAGAGGCTCAGAGTGAGATACGGCAAGAGCGGCAGAGCCAGGTTCAGCTCTCATCTCGACATGGTGCGCCTCTGGACGAGAACGCTGAGGAGGGCCGGCCTCCCCGTGGCCTACAGCCACGGTCACGTCCCGAGACCGAGACTCAGGTTCGGGCCTCCTCTCCCTCTCGGCATGGCCAGCGAGGGCGAGTACGTGGACGTCGACCTTGTCGGGATCGCGCCGGCAGACTGCGCCGATCGGCTGAGCGACGGCCTGCCCGAAGGCTACTCCGTGAGGGGCGTCGCTCTGCTCGAGAGGAAGGCGGCCGCTCCCGACCGGGTGGCCTGCGCCGCGAGATACCAGATAGAAGGTCTGCCTCCGGACGAGGCGTGGAGGCTCTCGGAGGCGCTGGCGTCGGAGGAGGCCGTGCTGGAGACGGTGCTGCGGGGGCCCGGCGTGCTCGAGATACTCACCGTGCTCGGCTCGAGAAGCAACAGGCCGGACCTTCTCATCGACAGGCTCTCCCTGCCGGGCTCCTCGACCCCGAGGCCTCTTATCATTAGAAAAGACATCTACGCCAGGAGAGGGGATGATCTGGTTCCCCTTCTCCAGGAAGGGAACGCAGAGGCTTGAAGACCGATTTCATAGTAAACGTCCACCCGGACGTCACGAGGATCGCGCTCAGGGAAGACGAGCGGCTGATGGAGCTGATCGTGGACAAGGCCGACTCCCGGCGCATCGTCGGCAACATCTACCTGGGAAGCGTCAGCGCGGTTCTGCCCGGCATGCAGGCGGCCTTCGTGGACATCGGGCTCGAGAGGAGCGCCTTCCTCCACGTCTCGGACTTGAGAGACGGCAATCTGGATGCAAGGGAGTTCTCCTCCTCGCTCCGCGACGGCAAGCCCCTCGTCGGCAGGGACAGCGAGCAGTCCATCGAGAGCCTGCTCAGGAAGGGGCAGGAGATACTCGTGCAGGTAACCAAGGAGCCCATCGGCACCAAGGGGGCACGGGTCAGCACGAGGATCTCGATCGCAGGCCGCTACGTGGTCAGCATGCCTGGCGATCCCGTTTCCGGGGTCTCCCGCAAGATCGGAGACAGGAGGGAGAGGCAGCGGCTCAGGAAAGTGCTGGATCACATCCAGGTGGACGGTTTCGGGATCATCGCGAGGACCGTGGGGACCGGGCAGAGCGAGGAGAGCTTCTCCGGCGACATACAGGGGCTCATCGAGAGATGGAAGGAGGTCGGGGAGCTTGCCCTCGCCTCCCGTGCCCCCGCACTCCTGCATCAGGAGTACGATGCGGTGACGACCGCTATGCGGGACATGTTCTCTCCGGACATGGACGCCTTCATCACCGACTCGAAAGAGGTGTGCAGGCTCGCAAGGCAGTACCTGAAGAAGACCGACCCGGGGCTGGCCAGGAAGGTACGCTACTACCGCGGCAGAACACCGATCTTCGATCACTACGGCATCGAGCCACAGATCGATCAGCTCCTTCACCGGGACGTTCCGCTCAAGAGCGGGGGCTCGCTGGTCATAGAGCACACCGAAGCTCTCGTGGCGATAGACG
This sequence comes from Candidatus Fermentibacterales bacterium, assembly GCA_016928495.1. Classification (GTDB taxonomy): domain Bacteria; phylum Fermentibacterota; class Fermentibacteria; order Fermentibacterales; family JAFGKQ01; genus JAFGKQ01. The sequence goes on along the minus strand of JAFGKQ010000057.1, from coordinate 2,619 downwards.
TCAACACCAGACGCTACGTCGGAAAGCGCAGTCAGGAGAGCACGATTCTGAAGACCAACATGGAGGCGGCGAAGGAGGTCGCCAGGCAGTTGCGGCTGAGAGACCTCGGCGGGCTCATCGTCATCGACTTCATAGACATGGAGAACGAGGAGCACAGGGAGAAGGTGCTCCAGTGCCTGAGGAGCGAGCTGGGCAAGGACAGGTCTCCCACGAAGACCTGCCAGGTGAGCACGCTCGGCCTGGTGGAGATGACGAGGAAACGCGTGCGCCCCAGTCTGATCCAGGCATTGTCCGAGCCATGCGAGCACTGCGGGGGAAGCGGCAGGGTCATGGGGCCCGTCTCCGCCGCCACGAGGCTCGAACGCTTCCTGGAGAGAGCCGCCATCAAGAAGAGGCACAGGGACCTCGTGGTCTCCATTCACCCGTCTCTGGCCGCGTACCTGCTCGAGGACGAGGGGAGGAGGCTGGATCACCTCTGCCGCTCCGTGCAGGACCTCAGGATAGAGCTCCATGAGGATCCGGGCCTCCGGGTTGACGGCTTCCGTGTCTACTCCCTGGACGCTCACGAGGAGATAGTCGAGTTCCACGACTAGCGGCCGGGCTCGCCCGGGAACGCTGTGCGTGTTGACCCGGAGAGCCTTCGAGGCTTATAAAAGCGGCTACCTGCAAGGACAGATGGAGGTAACGGACTTGGACTCGTACGCGATTGTCGAAACCGGCGGCATGCAGTTCCGGATGGCTCCCGGGAGACAGGTCCTGATTCCCCGTGTCGACCAGAGAGAGGGAGCGAAGCTCAGATTCGACAGGGTGCTCCTCATCTCCGACGAGAAGGGGATCGAGATCGGTCAGCCAGTGCTGGGAGGAGTCACGGTCGTGGCCAGGGTGGTCGAGCACGGGCGCGGACCCAGGATCCTCGTCTATAAGCGTAAGCGGCGCAAGGGATACGAGAAGCGGATGGGCCACAGGCAGAGCTTCACGCGGGTACTCGTGGAGAGCCTCGACAGGAAGCAGAGACAGAAGAAGCAGGAGAAGGACCCGGAGAGTGCCGAAGCTACTGAAGGGTCGTGAGCTCGCCGGGCGAGTCAGGAGCGACGTGGCCGAGTCCGTCCTGCGGGCCGGAGGACGCCCGCCCGGCCTCGCGGTCATCCTGGTCGGCCAGGATCCCGCAAGCGAGACCTACGTCGCCAGCAAGCAGAAGGCCTGCGAGAAGGCCGGGATAGTGTCCGTGCTGAGAAGGCTGGACACGGACGCCTCCGAAGGCAGCGTTCTCCGGGTGGTCTCCGAGCTGAACGCCGACGACTCGATCGACGGCATCCTGTGCCAGTTGCCGCTTCCGCCCCGGATCTCGCCCTCGAAGGTCGCGGCGGCCATCGATCCCGACAAGGACGTCGATGGTCTCCATCCCGTCAACGTCGGCTGCCTCTGGAGAGGCGAGCAGGGTCTCTTCCCCTGCACGCCGAGGGGGATAGTCGCGCTTCTCGCCGAGGAGGGTGTTCCTCTCGACGGCGCCAGCGCCGTGATCATCGGCCGGAGCAACATCGTGGGCAAGCCGCTGGCCGCGATGCTGCTCCGGGAGAACTGCACCGTCACTCTCGCACACTCCCACACCCGGGACCTTCCCGCGCTCTCGAGAAAAGCCGATCTGCTGGTCGCCGCCGTGGGTCGCCCCGGGTTCGTCGGGCCCTCCTTCGTCAGGCCGGGCATGACCGTCGTCGATGTCGGCATATCGCGAACCGAGGAGGGTCTCCGCGGTGATGTGGACTTCGACGCCGTCGCGGATACGGTCGAGGCCATCACGCCGGTCCCCGGAGGTGTCGGGCCGCTAACCATAGCGTTCCTCCTGGCCAATACCCTGACCGCCTGGAAGCGAGCGCGGCAGATTTCCTGAGCCTCTCCCGGCAGATGACGGTTGTCTCCGGGTCTCCGGATAGACATCTTGATGCTGGTGAGCCTGCGGCATGCTTCCGGGCCGCGGCTTCGAAGGGGTGTGAAAACGGGCTCCCGGGGCCCGTGGCTCTGGAGGGAGACAGGGATGAGCGGTGCGGAGATCATCCTCCTGGTCGGAGTGGTGGGCGTATGGGTCCTCATAGCAGGTGTAGCGGCGGCGGGCATCCAGATGAGGAGGACTCTCCGCGAGCTGGAGAAGACCCTCGAGGATGTCCGGGAGGAGCTTTCGGAGGTTTCTCCCAGGCTTCAGGCGCTGCTGGACGAGAGCGGGAGAACCGCCGCGGAGCTGACTTCCACTATCGGGCATGTCGGAAAGCGGATAGCCCGTCTGGGATCATCGGACAGGGGCAACGCGATGATGTACCTGAAGCTCGTCCCGGTAGCCCTGGGTCTGGTCAGGGGGATCCTTCCCCTGATCAGGAGAAGGAGGAACAGGGAATGACAGGGAGAGCCTCCCGGTCCGGTCCCGTCGCCCTGCTGGTTGGTGTGCTGCTTCTTGCGGCCGGATGCGCCGGGCCGGCCACCGGCCCGATAAAGGGAGTCCTGGTGGTCCTGCCGGAGGGTCATGAGGACGAGGTTGCCCAGGCGGTGCGCTCCTCCCTTCAGCGCTACGTCACGACTACCGATACGGAGGAGGTCTTCAGCTGGAGCTTCGTCGACCGGAGCCAGTTC
>JAFGKQ010000056.1 GCA_016928495.1 Candidatus Fermentibacterales bacterium | reverse complement strand
ATGAGTGCGCCAGCGGGATCGGATAGCCGAAAACGTCGATAGGTCTCTCTATCGTCCCGTCGCTCTTCCTGACCCACAGGTCCAGGAGTCTCCAGCCTATGAACCCGTTGCACGGCGGCACGATTATCAGTTGACCCGTGTCATCCTCCGATGTCTGAGGGTCGTCACCATCCCACATGTAGCTGGTGTTCCTCGGCACTACGGCATACGTCGTGTCTCCGACCGTGTGGTTCCACCAGGCCTCGGGTCTTCCGTCGGAGAAGAGCTCGAGCCCGGTGTTGGGCTCGACCGTGTAGATAGTATCGCCGCCCACCGCCTTGAACAGGATCGTGAAGTGGTCGGAGACTCCGTTGCAGTCCACATCGGCATCTACGAGGCCGTCCGCCCCAGCGTAGCTGTAGTAGTAATAGACGTTGTCCTCCGGATCGGTACAGGACCCCTGGGGATTCTGCTGGTAGAAGTACCGGTCGGCCTCGCTTGCCTCCTCGCCGCTGTCGAACTGGTAGTCGAAGGTAGCCTCCGGGTCGTTGCACCATATCGCGTGGCCATCGTAGAAGACCATGTCGTCCATGAAGAACTCCACGGCAGGGTCAGCGCTGGCTATGTCGCACTCCCCGAAGATCGAGAAGCAGAACGCGTCCAGCGGGATCCCGGGATTCCCGAACTGGCTGTGGTGGGTGACACAGATATCGTCGACCAGGAACTGGCAATATCCGGGCGTGTCCCAGCTGAAGGCACGCTGGTGGCACTGCACACCCATCGGCTGGTCATTCTCCCCGGCGTCCCAGTCATCCTCGGCCCAGGATGTCTCCTCGAGTGCGACAGGACCGGGCATGGTCTTCCTCATCGGGCACCCCTCGCTGGGCTGCATCTCCCTGGAGTGCGGCGACCCCACGAAATAGCAGCTTACGTAGGCGCCCAACTCCGCGCTCGGTGTTACCTCTCCGTAGGCCGAGGCCCAGATGGAGCCATAGAACAGGTAGTGCGATTCGAGTCCACCGGGCCATTCCATGCTGGCCCAGGACCAGGGGTTGCCGTATAGGCCGCAGTTGCAGAGGTAGGACCAGACATCCGACAGGTTGTGCTCGACTATCGTGAGGGGCGGCCTTGCGTCAGTACCGGGCATCGGCGGGAAGTCCTCGGGAACCGGTCTGCCGGAGTCCCCGGAGCGCAAGGCCAGACATGCGAGAAGAACACCGAGAAGGACCATGCGGACTCGTCCTAGGTCAACATCTGGGTCAGCAGATCCATCAGGTCGAACAGGAAGCTGTCCGACTCGGGATCTAGCTCCAGACCGTAGCCTGCCTGTGTGCACATGAACCAGGTGTAGATGAAGCACAGCTCGCGGAAGGCACAGGAGGCGCCTCCTCCGACGACGTTCACTGCATCGATATCGAAAACGCCTTCCCTGATCGGGTCGCCACGACCGAACATATAGCCCGGGTCGATGGCCAGGAGGCCCTGGGCACAAGCGACTGCCTGCAGAGGGTCTCCTTCATCGCCCATGGCCTCTTCGAGAAACGCCCACCCGGCCAGCGCGTCCATGGTGACCTGTCCGGCGCCTTGATCGGCATCGAACGCCGCGTAATCGTACACAACGGTCTGATCGGCCATGACCCACGTGGGATAGGAGCCCCCGGAGTACATGATCCTGACGGGTGCTGTGAAGTAGACGTATCCCGAGACAAGGCTGTCGCAGTCACAGAGCGACCCGCTGTGCACGTTGTAAACGTACAGGCAGGACAGGGCAGCGGGAAAGACCGGCCGGAACCGGTAGTCAAGCGACAGGTCACAGCCTTCGTGGCTCAGGAACTCGAGTATGCGCCCTCCGACCCAGGTCGCGCCGGAATCCGCCGTCATCGAGAGCCACAGGCCGAGCGAATCCTGCGGCAGATCGGGATCCACACACTCGAACACGGTCCACATCGTGTCCTGGGTCATGGCCTCGTCGAGATGGCGGATGACGGCAGAATGGCCCAGGTCCTGCTGTATTGCGGCCTGGAAGTAGTTGTCGGCGATCTTCCAGTGGTCTTCGAGGTAGACGCACGCGAAGCCGGCTCCGAGATAGGCTTCGGGCCTTGTTGCGTCCGTTTCTATTGCCTGCTCGAAGAACTGGTGCGCCTCCGGATGAAGGCCCTCCTGCATTGCCTTCCAGCCAAGCGCCAGCAAACCGTCGTAGCCCTCGAGCTTCGGAAGACCGGATGGGGAATCCATGCAGGCTACGCTCAGCAGGAAGACCAGCAGCAGCTTCCCGGCAACCCCTGCGGTACGAGCACGGACGCAGATCATCGCCCCACCCGGACGAGCTTCAGGGTCAGGCTCTGACCCAGGGCCTCGAGCCTGCAGAAGTAGACGCCTGCTGCCACCTCGACCCCGGAGTCGCTGCGGCCGTCCCAGACGATCGAATACCGCCCCGGCGCTCTCTCCCCGCACAGGATTGTGGCAACCAGCCTTCCGGTGATGTCGTAGACGAGAAGTCGCACGGGGCAGCTCTCCGGCACCGAGAAGTGTATGGAAGACTCCGTCCGGAAGGGATTCGGGGAGCTCCCCTCGAGCGCCAGCCTGTCAGGTACCCGAGGCGACACCACGCCTGGGCCCTCGCCCAGCACGTAAACTCCGGCCCGCCCTACATGGGCGACGATCCTACCTGCCTGCCAGCAGCTCTCCTGTCTCTCCCAGCTCCGGTCCTCGAGCCGGTACACTGCCCCGGCAGGGGTCTCGGCGGGGAAGGAGAGCAGCCCGGTCACATCAGGTATGGCAACCGGACCTTCCAGGACTCCGGTCATCAGATCGCGACATTCCGCGAGCGGCATGATGCTGCCAACGCAAACGCCGAGTACCCCGGACTCGGAGAGAGAGACCATGGAACCCGGAGGGACGGAGCCCTCCTCGGCCTCCAGTCTTGCGCAGTCGATATCCAGTGTCAGCTTCCCCGAACCCGCGAAGCCCACGGCGAACTGCCTCGAGTCCTCGTGACGGACGCCCAGACTGTCGTAGCCGCTGCACTGGAGCTGGTAGCTCCCGGCCTCCCAGGCGTGAACTCTCCCGGTCCAGATGCTCCAGCAGAAGGGGTCCATCTCTACGATCGCCGTGCTGTCCGGGTCTCCGCCTGCATCCAGGTGGGAGACCTGGAGGAGGGGCCCCACCCAGTCGAAACCGTAGAGAGCCTCACTGCCGACACGGTAGAGCGAGGTGTAGACCTGGAGGTACTCCT
>JAFGKQ010000055.1 GCA_016928495.1 Candidatus Fermentibacterales bacterium | reverse complement strand
GGCGATTTCTGCCTTGTGGATTTCCTTCCGGATGGTGTCCCCGACCTGGTCCCGGCTCTCGACGGCATCTGCTCGAAGCGGGGCGCGGAATGGCAGACCCTCCTGATCCCCGAGAGCCAGTCCGCTATGCTCGAATCGCTCAAGCGTGAGGGATTCTCCTGGTGGGAACAGCCCGAGGAGCCGAACCTGCTGGTGTTCAGTCTCCCGGGAGACGCTCTGGCCCCTGGTCCCGGAACCGGCTAGCTCCAGGAGGTCCCTGTCAGGGAGCCAGCTCCCTTCCGATCTCCAGCCATCTGAGCAGGTCGCCCCTCCTGTCGTACCTCTGAGCGAGCCTGGGCGCGTTTGCGCGCAAGGTACACTCTTCCAGAGCGTCCGCGATCAGTATGCAGGCGTTCTTCTCGAGCATCGGCTCCTCGAGCCCGTCCCTGCGGCGTGAGAGCCGGAACAGGTCGAGACACCCCGAAATGACCGCCTCGGGCGAGCCTTCCTCGATCTCGTGGTTGAGGAAGGCATACTGCCAGATCAGCTCCTCGCTGTCAGGGATGTTCCTCAAGCCCGTCTCCAGCAGCTCCATTCCGCGCTCCGGCTCGTCCAGGTTGACGGCAAGATGGTAGGCCCCGTCCGCGTAGACGTCGGCGAAGCCCGGATCGAGCTTCACGATCAGCCAGATCTGCGGCAGGTAGTCGGTCGCCTCGGTCCAGGAGTGCCCCTGGTACATCCAGATGTGATGATAGTGGTCGAGCTGGATGTAGAGCAGATCGGCAAGCGCCTGTCTTGCCGCGGCAAAGCCTGAGCAGGCGGACTCCCTGGCGGCCTGCTCCTGGCCCGACAGGTCATGACTGATGGTCGCGGTACCGGAGAAGACTGCCGCAAGAAGGAAGAGCACGGAGAGGATGAGGAGCTGGTGGGTTCTCATGCTCTCCTGGTCAGGCGACGGCTCACGAGCGCGATCACGGCGGCCAGGGCTGCGAGGACGAGGCTGTCCCTGAGCATCTTGGGCCATATGAAGGGGGACGCCCAGGGCTGGTTGAAGAACCACTCGGTCCCGTGGTTCCTCTGCCCCGCCTCGTGGACATGCATGCCGGTCTGGGTCGACTCCTGGCGTTCCGCGTCGTCGTGGTGCTCGTGCCCGGCCTCCTGCAGCTCCCCGTGCCCATGATCGTGCTCGCAGGGCTCACCCAGATGGGATGTGGGCGCCACGTCCTCGATGTCGTAGTCCCCGGGCAGGGCGCAGGCGATCAGGAAGAGGGCCGCCGAGAGAGCGCGGAGAAAGCTCGCTCCTGCCGGCCTCATCTCAGGTCCCTGCTCCTGAAGACCGCGAGTCCGACGGTGAGGATGAAAGCGGTGTAGCACAGGCCATAGAAGGCGGCAACCGCGAAATACAGGAGGGGCACGGTCTCCCCGTGTGCGATAGGGTCCTTTATGTGGAAGGCGTCCATGTGCGGCAGCAGGAGCCTGATCACCTTCATCGCCCCGGAGGCCGCAGGAAGCAGGCTCACGAACTCCCTGACGCTCATCTGTGAGATGATGAAGAGCAGCACGGTCAGAGGAGCGTTGAGCGGGGGAGAGGTCCAGAAGCCGAAGAAGAAGACGACGGACAGCAGGAACCAGCCCTCGACGACCAGAAGCAGAGCAGCCGGTATCAGGGCTGGAGGGACTGCGTAGCCGTTGATGGCGAGCACGGCAACGAGCCCGAGACAGCCTGCTACCAGCGAGGCCATCTGGACCAGGGCGGCTCCCGCGAAGCGTCCGAGCAGGTAGTGGGCCCTCGAGAGAGGCACGGCAAGCAGGGGAAGCAGGACCCTGCTCTCCCTGTCCCTGGGATAGAGGTTGGCGGCGAGTCCGATCGCCAGGAGCAGGGCCCCTATCTCGAGCCCGAACATCCCGAAGTCGAGAATGAAGCGCCCTTCGTTGCCCACATCGAAGGAGGGCACCCTCGATATGCCCAGAAGGGCAAGCAGGATCACGATGGAGATGCCGTAGATCGTCCTGCGCCGGAGCAGCATCTTCATCGTCATGTCGGCGAAGGCCCGGATCGTTCTCACTGATCCCGCTCCGGCTCTTCCTCTCGCTGCCCGGCCGTTGCAGAGAGGAACACGTCCTCGAGGCGCCCATAGACGGGCTCGACCCTGGTTATCCGCGCACCGGCAGACCTCAGCTCGTCTATGCAGGCCTGCAGGTCCTCGCCAGCGGTCCGCAACTCGCGGTACTCCCCGGATCCCGCGGCCTCGTCGGGCGTCGAGGTGACCGGAAGGGCAGAGACCCTCCCGGCAAGGGAAGCCGGCGCCTCCCCGGCGAACTCGAGGCGCCACTGGTTCTCCTCACGCAGCAGCTCGCGCATGGAGCCCTGCCTCACGAGGGATCCGTGGTCCAGTATCAGAGCCCTGGTGCAGATGGTCTCGACCTCCGAGAGGAGATGGGAGGACAGGAACACGGTGGCGCCCCTGCTGCTGCTCTCCTCCAGTATGATGGAGCGGAACTCGGATCTGGCGAGGGGATCGAGTCCGCCGGTCGGCTCGTCGAGGACGAGCAGGCTCGGCCTGGACTGCAGGGCAAGCGCCAGGCTCACCCTCTGCCTCATCCCCTTCGAGAACTTCCTGATACGTGTCGTCTCCCAGGCGCTCAGCCCCACCCTTGCAAGCAGATCGAGCCAGTCGCATCTGCCGCCCGGCAGCCTTCTCATCCTGGCAAAGAGGGAGAGAAGCTCCAGAGGCGTGAAGGCGTCGTCGTAGTCCGGGCTCTCCGGTACGTAGCCGAGCCGCCTGCGGACAGACGGATGGGCCGGGGGTAACCCCCAGAGCCGCACCCTTCCCGAAGACGGCTTGAGCAGCCCGAGCACGCACTTGATGGCAGTGGTCTTGCCGGCTCCGTTCGGACCGAGGAAGCCCATGATCTCGCCCTCGCGAAGCTCGAAGGAAACGGAGTCCAGCGCGGCGACGGAGCCAAGCCCCATCCTCACCGGATACCTCTTGGTCAGGGCAGTGACTCTTATGGGGGCGTCAGCCAAGTCAATCCTCTCCATTGCCCGGCGCGGCCGGGACCGGAAGAGGTAATCTGCTCCATTCGTCCCCTGCTGACCAGCCTGGCAGCCCTGCGGAATGCGCCGGAGGGGGTCTGGTCATCGAGGTTCCGAGTCATCATGTTCACTTTGACAAGACATGATGGCCATTTGAGCCAATGTTCCATTCGATGAAGGATTATGGCATAGGTAGTATCGTTGATAGTAGATGCAACGAATAACGGAGCGGAGGGTGGCCCTATGTCCAGGCGTCTGAAGCTCAGACTCGATGAAGAGATGAGCGCAGCGCTCGAGTCGGTCGCCAGTGCGGGAGGCTATTCCGGCGGAGAGGAGCTGGCGCTGCACATACTCCGGAAGGAGCTGGAGAGGCTCCGCACACCGGAGGAATCGGGCGAATCGGCAGAGGAGATCAGGAAGAAGCTCCAGGGGCTCGGCTACATGGAGTGATGCCGCTCAGACTCTCACCTTCAGCAACAGCCCGCCGACCAGTGCCCCGAGGAGAGAGAACAGGAGGAAGACCGGGATCCAGGACCAGCGACCGAGCCCGATCTCGAATCCTGAGCGCTCGAGCTGGTAGCTGGCCGCGCTGATGGGCGATCCGTCGGGCAGATGCTCCAGCGATGGGTTCATCAGGGCCTCCAGCCCCGAGCTGGTGGCTCCCGACGACTCGACGCGGAAGGCGGGTGAGACGGGACTGGGGAGACTGGGGAGCGTCACTCCCGCCACCACGACGCCTCGCTCCCCGGATGGCTGGGCCTCGACGCGGAAGCTCGCTTCGGCACCCGACCTCACCAGCACGACGGGCGGTATGTAGCGAAGACCGGAAGACGTCTCGACCACCGGTGGAAGACCGGCAATCGGGTCTGACAGGCTCAGCGTGATCACAGCCGTATCGCCCGCCGCCGGCGGTGAGAGGGAGTACCTGGCCCCGATCTGCGCGATCAGGAGGAGCAAAGGCAGAGCCATGACGAGCATGGGGCCGATCAGGTGATAGAGGTAGACGAAGTTGAGCGAGATGAGCCTCCAGCCCTTCCTGAGCACCGTGGAGGGGTCTCCAAGGTAGAGGAGCATGCCCACGGCCTCGGCGCCCATGCGTCGGCGAACCGAGGCTATCGCCTCCTGGTCGGAGGCGAGCCTGAAGAGAGCTATCATGGCGAGGCCCGACAGCACCGACACCAGGCACAGGGCGAGAGTGGGTGAGAGAGGGGCTGTAGGGTAGAGGAGGAGATCGAACAGCGATCTCAGGACCGAAGCTGCCGCGGCGGCCGTGGCGTCCATGGTTCCCCTCAGGCCCAGATGCCTGCGCCGGGGTCGAAGCCGGACGCGAGCAGCACGCCGACGTCCCGGAGAGATAGGCCTCTCCCGGCATGCTCGCCGAGCGGGACGCTCGAGATGAGTGTGCCCGGCACGTTCGAAGGTGAGACGCAGTGGGTGCCGCTCCAGGGGTCCAGGTTGTCCTCGATCACGGCATCCGGGAAGCTGCCGAGGGCAGTCTCCCATGACGACCTGAACCCGCTGGCATAGCCAACGATGGCATCGGGCGCATGATCGGGCAGAGGGCCGCCGTAGATCTCGCTGGCCAGGTACAGACGGTCTACGATTCGCAGGCCCGACTGCGGGTCCACCGCGCCCTCGAGTCGCTGAGCGATGTCCCGAAGGACCCTCTCCGCTTCGGGGCCGGCCTCGATCGTGCCGTCCTTCTCGCGTCCCCGGATGTTCAGGTACAGCGCGTTCAGCCCCAGCCCATAGGCAGCGGTGCCCGACCAGTCGAGCGCCTCGAACATGTCCCGGTCACGGCTGAAGGGGGACCCGATGCGGGCGTAGCCCTCGGCGGCCAGCCAGCTATTGAGGTTGAAGCTGCGGCGGAAGGGCGCGAAGCCATGGTCCGAGAAGACCGCGATCGCGGTGTGCTCGTCGGCGCACTCCATCGCCATGCCGATGGCCCGGTCCACTTCTGAGTAGAGCTCGCCGATCACGCCTCCGAAGAGGGCCAGGTCGGTCCTTCCGTGGAGCGGGCTCCGCTCGTCGATGGTCCTGTAGAACATGTGGACGTTGAGATCGAGCGAGGAGAAGTAGAAGAACAGGAACCCGGTCGAATGCGCTCGCAGAGAGCGCTCCCAGAGCTTCATCCTCTCTCTCAGGACTATGCGGGCCTGCTCGAGGTATCCCTCGTCATCCAGAACGCCCCTCGACAGAGCCTTCGTATCCTCCGGGAAGCCCTGGGTATAGAACCGGCCGAGCTCCCGGGCCAGCCTCGCGCTGTAGCCGTCGGGCTGGGAGATCGGCAGGGCCGGGTCGAGAGGATCGATGTTGAGGGGAGAGACATAGAGCCCCAGATGGGGGTTCACCGAGGCGAGATGGAACCTCGCGATCGCGCGTGCCGAGGAGACGCCGGCTAGAAGAGGGAAGGAGAGAGGCTGCCAGGAGCTCCACTCGCCCTCTGCCAGCACGAGCTTGCCCGAGGGCAGGTCTATTCTCACCGCAGCGGCGTCCCTGTCTCGCCACACCCTGAACTCGATCTGCGTCAGGGGGCTGTCGGCCAGCATCGTGTTCGGGGGGCCGGTGATCCTGCAGTCGTAGCAGCCGTTGCCGTTGTCCCTGACGGCGGTGACCAGTCCTCCGGAAGTGTCGTCACTGATCATGAGCGGGTCGTCCGTGAAGTAGGTGAAGCTTCCCTGGCTTCCCCGCATGTCGGGTGTCCCGAGCCCGGAGAGTATGGCCGCATCGCCCTTCAGGGGAGGGAAGTCAACGGGCAGCTTGATGAGCGCGACGGGCACTCCGGCCTCCTCGAGTGGCTTCCAGAAGGGCTCACCCCGGCGGAGAAGCACTGCTCTTCCTCCCGAGAGCGGGAACCTGTGGTCGCCGATCCCGATCGACCTGGATGGCGCGTCCACCCTGGAGGTGGACAGGAAGGGCCTCATCGTGGCGGGATCCCTGTGGATGAAGTCGAATATCCCGTGAACCGAGGCATCGGCGCCGGTTATGAAGTCCGACCAGGCCACCGGGCTCTGAGGCGGGTTGCTGGTTCCCAGTCGCACGGGCGGCCGTCCCTCCAGGAGCCTGGCGGTGTTCGGCATCAGGCCGGCGGCAACGTACCGCTCGACCAGCCCCGGATCCATGCCGTCCACTCCCATGGCGATCACCCTCGTGGGTCCCGAGTATCGGCCCGCGCCGGCGCAGCCGAGCCTGGACATCAGCAAGCCGGCTGAGCCCAGGGCGGACAGCTTCAGGAACTCCCTCCTCCTCATTGCTCACGGCCCTTTCCCGCTGCTGCAGCCTCCGGACAGAGCGAGGATCCGTCCATGTGCGACGGAACGTCCAGCCCGAGCAGGTCGAGCACTGTGGGACCGATGTCCCAGATCGCGGGGCTGTCCTTCTCCAGCGGCCGGCTCGAGATCAGGATGCCCGGGACCAGCGACGGCTCGTGGCTATGATCGCCCGTCCAGTGCCTCTCGTTCGGATAGATCACCCTGTCTCCGACCTCTCCCGTGACGCATCCCCATCCCGCTCTGTAGCCCTCTGCGGTACCGAAGAGCAGGTCGGGGGCATCCTCGCAGTAGGGTCCATCGTATGCCTCGGTAGACCTCAGGACCGAGAGCATCACCCTCTCGCCCGTCGTGGGGTCCCGCAACTCCCTGAGGCGGAACGCTATCTCCTCCAGGAGGTCATCCGCCTCGGAGCGGCTGACCATGCCCGCGGATTCCCTGCCCTGGAGGTTCAGGAATATGCCGGCCATACCCATGGAGTAGGCCCTCGTTGCGCTCCACTCTATGCTGCCTTCGGGAGATCGGGCAAGGTAGCCCTCCGACGCCAGCCAGGCGTTGAGATCGATGCAGGTGTCGAAGGAAGTGAAGGCATGATCTGACATCACGAGCAGGACGTCCCTGGCGGTGAGGCGAGAGGCTACCTCTCCTATCAGCGAGTCCATCCTTCGGTACATCTCCCTGACCGGAGCCCCTTCACCGAGGCCCTCGCGCCAGAACATGTGCTGGATCCTGTCGGAGGTATCGAACACGCATACGACCAGCCCCCTCTTCACCGCTCTGAGCGCATCGTCCAGCATGATCTTCCTCTCATCGAAGATGGACCATGCCTGCTCCAGGAAGGTGCTCTGCGTGGTGATGCCCTCGTTGAGCGCCCAGGTATCCTCCGCCAGGCCGAGGGTCGCGAAGCCTCCCGTGAGCCTTGCGAGGTAGCGTGAGTAGAGGGGCGGGTGGCTGATGGGGAGAACCGGAGAGGCCGGGTCGATGTGGAGCGCCGTGGCGTACAGGATCGGGTCCCCGGTGCCGGGCTCTCCGCACTCTCTGAGGCAGAACCTCGCGATCGACCTCATCTTCCGGGCACGGGCAGGCGCTCCGGGCATCCGGAAGCTCACCGGAAGCCAGCCGGAGAGACTGCCGGCGGTCAGCTTCTTCTTCCAGCCTCGCCTTCCTTCGAGGCTGAGGCTCCAGTCGGTCCCGCCGCGATGACGGAGCGTCAGAGCGGCAGAGGAGGCAAGGCCCTCCCCGGGCAGCTCGGGGCCCGGTATGGCGCACCTCCAGCACCTTTCTCCGCGTTTGCCCTTTCCCCCTACCTCGGTCAGATCGCAGGCGAGGCCCCCGGTGAGCTTCCTGCCGGCCCAGCCCGGCGACATGGCCGTGAAGCTGCCCTGGGTTCCCCTCAGGTCCGGTACGCACATGCCGCTGAGGAGAACTCCGTCCAGCTCTTCGGGAGGGAAGGTGATGGGGACCCTTATGACGGCCGACCTGATCGCGTAGCGCGCGAGGTAGCTCCAGAACGGCCTGCCGCCACGAAGGCCCCTGACCACGGCGTTGCTGCGTCTGGTCAGGCTCAGGGGACCGATTCGCAGACGGCGTGGGGGAGGGGTCTTGACCTCGACCGATGACAGCTTCGGAACCAGCAGGCGCTTGTCGGGGGTAAGGAAGTCGAATACTCCGTGCTTTCCCGGGTTGGTGCCGGTCTGGAACGATGACCAGGCCACGGGGGAGACACCGGGACGCGTCGTGCGGAGCTCGGAGAGCTGACAGCCGCTGTCAAGAAGCCTGGAGATGTTCGGGAGCGCTCCCTGGGAAAGCAGCTCCCGGACGACAGAGGGAGAGAAGCCATCGAGTCCGAGAACAACCACCCTTCTGCAGCGGGGCCTTTTCGGAAGCCTGGAGCGCTTCAGGCCTCTGACGAGCAGCCTGAAGGGCCAGAGCAGGACCGAGAGCAGGCCGATCAGCAGGGCGTTGAGGAAGACGAGGAAGGATGTGGCTACTCCTATCCCGGCTCCCGGTCCGACGTAGGCTGCCGACTCGCCTGCAGTGAGCAGCAGGGCGGCAAGGAGCCCGCATGCCAGCGCAGGACCACGCGGGCCATGCGATTCTGAGTAGACCGGATCGCTCAAGTCGGACTGCCTCTATGGTTGGGTGCCGGGTCCGGCCGGGGCCGCTGCAACGGCACGTGCCACTCTCGGAGAATCACGTGAGTATAACAGAATACGCGTGCCCTGCGTTCCCCGTGCCTCGCCGTTGACAGAGTGGGAGAGGTCGGTGTTATGGTGGCGGCAGTTGAATGGAGGTTCTCACGAAGATGTCTTCACGATCTCTGCTTGCTCTTCTTGCCGTGGTCGTGGTCTGTCTCGTGCCCGGATGCGGAAAGGGGCAGAGGGTCAGCATCACGAACCAGACCGGACTGGAGATCCGGGACGTGTACGTCGAGTCGCTCTCCTCAGGCCGGGAGAGCTGGGGATCCGTTCCCAGGGGCGAGACCGTCTCGGTCCGTATGGAGCTGTCCGGTGGCGAGGACCTCGTCGTAGGCTGGACCTGCGGCGTCAACTCCGTCGTTCGCGAGTTCAGGATGCTGGACAACATCTCCGATGCTTCCGAGGTCAACATCCAGCTCGAGGGCAACATCGAGAAGCTTCACGTGAGGTTCTGAAGACCGGGGGAGACGCGCCTCGCCGGATGCCCCGTCCACATGCTCTCCCGACAGCTCCCGAGATGCCGGACCGAAGGATAGAGATCGCTTGAAAGAAGAGATCGAAGCCGCCTCCGCGGCACGCATCGGAATAGACCTGGGCTCCGTCAGCACCAAGGTTTCCGTGGTCCAGGACGGCAGGATCGCATCCTCCTGGTACCTTCGCCACAACGGAAGGCCGCTCGCGGCCCTTTCGGAGATCGTGCGGGCCGACTGCGACTCCGGTGCATGGTGGAGGGGGAGGAAATGCTCGGTGACCGGCTCGGCGTCGGGCCTTCTAGCATCCGCCCTCGGGATCGAGCCGGTGAACGAGATAGTCGCCCTGTCGGCTGCGGTCAGCATGATGCTCCCGTCCGTGCGCTCGGTCATAGAGATGGGCGGGCAGGATGCCAAGCTGCTGCTGTTCAGGGACTCGCCCGACGGCCCGGTATTCGATGACTTCTCGATGAACTCGATCTGTGCCGCGGGCACCGGGGCCTTCCTGGACCAGCAGGCGCAGAGGCTCGGCATGGAGACCGAGGACCTGGGCGACGCCGCGCTGCGATGCACCAGCCCACCCCGCATTGCCGGCCGCTGCAGCGTGTTCGCGAAGTCCGACATGATACACCTTCAGCAGACAGGAGCCCCGGTCGAAGATGTAGTGGCCGGGCTCTGCTTCGCGGTGGCAAGGAACTTCAAGAGCACCATCGCATCCGGCAAGGAGTTCAGGGCACCGGTTGCCTTCGTGGGAGGAGTGGCCGCCAACGCCGGAATGGTCAGGGCATTCCAGGACGTTCTGGCGGAGGACGGCACTGAGATACTGATACCCGAGCACTTCGACTGCCTCGTAGCCGCAGGGGCTGCCATCTCTCACGACCCGCGCTCCCGCTGCGTTCTGGATGCCGGTTTCACGTCCCTGCTCAGCGAGATACCGGCAAGGGTAGAGGGCGGGCCCCCGGTCTCCGCTCTTCCGGCTCTCTCGCTGGCGTGCCCCGCCTCTCCGGCGCTGGAGTGCAGCACGGCCGCCTGTCCGGGAGCAGAGCCACCAGAGGAAGAGGGCGTGTTTTTGGGGATAGACGTCGGCTCGATCAGCACGAACCTCGCAGCAATAGGAGCCGGCGGCAGGCTCCTCTCGCGTCAGTATCTCCGGACCTCCGGTCGTCCCATCGAGGCCGTCAAGACGGGCCTCAGACTCGTCGAGTCAGACCTGGGCCCGAACCCGAGGGTCCTCGGCGTCTGCACCACCGGCTCGGGAAGGTACATGACCGGGGACTTCGTTGGCGCCGACGTCGTGAGCAACGAGATCACGGCCCAGGCCAGAGCTGCTGTCGAGGCCGATCCGGACGTGGATACCGTGTTCGAGATCGGCGGCCAGGATTCCAAGTTCATCTCCATCGAGAAGGGCAGGGTAGTGGACTTCGAGATGAACAAGGTCTGTGCTGCAGGAACCGGCTCCTTCCTGGAGGAGCAGGCGGAGCGCCTTGGCGTAGAGATCGAGGACTTCGGCTCTGTCGCGCTTGCAGCCGCCTCTCCGACACACCTCGGCGAGAGGTGCACCGTCTTCATGGAGACCGATGTGGTGCTCCACATGGCGAGGGGCGAGAGCGTGGACAACATCATTGCCGGGCTCTGCTACTCGATCGCGAGGAACTACCTCGGCAGGGTCGTAGGCAAGAGGAAAACGGGCAACAGGATCCTCTTCCAGGGCGGGACTGCCTGGAACGAGGGGGTGCGCGCGGCGTTCGAGTCGATACTGGGCAGGCCGGTAGCCGTTCCCCCGAACCATGACGTGACCGGAGCGATAGGCGCGGCATTGCTTTCCAGGGACCGCTGCGTGGGCAGACCCAGCAGTTTCAGGGGATTCTCGCTCTCCGAGAGCGGCTACAGCCTCAGCACGTTCGTCTGCCGGTCCTGCAGCAACATGTGCGAGATTCACAGGGTCGATCTGGATGACGGCAGGAGCCTGTTCTACGGCAGCCGCTGCGAGAAGTACGAGAGGACAGCGAGCACGGGAGACTCGCGCATGGCTGTCGAGCAGCGCGGAACCGACTACTTCCCCGTGTTCGAGGAGCTGCTGCTTTCGGCTTTCCGGGACGCGAGAGCGGAGGGCGTGATCCCGGCCGGGGCAGATGCGCCTCCGCTCGGTCTTACGATCGGCATCCCGAGGGCCCTCTGGTTCTGGGAGCTGCTGCCCTTCTTCGAAACACTCCTCAGGCTCATCGGGGCGGGGGTCAGGCTGTCGGGAACGACCAGCTCGAAACTGGTTCACGACGGAGTCGAGAGCGTGGCTGCCGAGACATGCTTCCCCGTCAAGATCGCACACGGTCATGTCATGGACCTGATGCGAGGCGGCGAGGTCGACCACATCCTGCTTCCCTCGATCCTGAGGTCGCCTCCTCACCGCGGAGCGACAGAGTCGTACAACTGCCCCTACGTTCAGGCATCTCCGTACATGATAGAAGCCGCTCTGCAGTCAGACGCCCTGCAGACGAGTGCTCCAGCCGTGTCGATCCTGAGACCCGTGGTGGACTTCACGCTTCCCGTCTCCGAGAGGTTCTCGAGCCTGATAGCCATGGCCGTCGAGCTTGGCGCCGACGCGAAGACGGCAGCCAGGGCGGCCAGGATCGCATTCGAGGCCCAGCGCTCGTACACGATGAGAGTGGCCCGGACCGGAAGGGACATCCTGAGCTCTCTGGCCTCGGATCCGGGGCATCCCAACCTGGTGCTCGTGAGCAGGCCCTACAACGGCTGCGACCCCGGGGTGAACGTCGATCTGGCGAGAAAGCTCTCCCGGCTGGGGGCCAACGTGATCCCTCTCGGCTTCCTCGACATCCCCTGCGAGAAGGCTGCCCTCGAGCACGGGAACATGTACTGGCACTATGGGCTCCGGATCCTGGCCGGGGCTCTGGCAATAGCCGGCGACGAGCGACTGCATGCCGTCTACCTGACCAACTTCGGTTGCGGTCCTGATTCGTTCATACACCAGTTCTTCCAGAGCTCCATGGGAGAGAAGCCATTCCTCACCATCGAGATAGACGAGCATGCCGCCGATGCCGGAGTCATCACGAGGTGCGAGGCATTCCTGGACAGCATCAGGGGGCGTGCGGCCAGCGGGTCTGCCTCTCCGGGCGCCGGGTCGCGAGCCACTGGTGGACGCTCCGCACCGGATTCCCTCGAAGGCCGTCGGATATGGGTTCCTCAGTTGGGGGAAGGCTCCCGCCTCGTAGCGGCGTGCGCCCGACGCTACGGACTGGACGTCGAGGTGATGCCACCGACGACATCCGCGACGGTCGCGCTGGGCAGGTCGGTCACCACGGGCAAAGAGTGCTACCCTGCCATAATCACTTCCGGCAACATGCTCTCCATCCTGCGACAGAACCCTCCTTCGAGCTGCGCCTTCTTCATGGGCACGGCATCGGGTCCGTGCAGGTTCGGTCAGTACTGCCATCTCCATCGCCTGATCCTCGACAGGGCGGGATACGCAGACGTGCCCATCATCACCGCCAGCTCCGCGAACTCCTACGGCAGCGTCTCCTGCCTCTCGACTCCCCGGTTCCAGCTCGACCTCCTCAGGTCCGCAGCCATCGCAGACGTCCTGATGCGCGCACTTCTGAGGACCAGACCCTACGAGCTGGAGAAGGGCCGCGCATCGGAAGCCTACGAGAACAGCCTGGACGAGATGAGCGAAGCGCTCGGAACCGGCAGGGGAGTCAGGGCAGCTCTGTCCAGAGCTGGGGGCAGGTTCCTCGCGATCGACACAGTGGACACGCGCAGGCCGCGAATACTGCTCTTCGGCGAGATCTACGTGCGGAACGACCCATACGCGAACGCGCGGACCATAGACCGCATAGAGGCGCTCGGCGGAGAGGTCATCTTCACCCCGGTCTGCGAGTGGTTCGACTTCGTGAACCACTCCTTCATGATGCGGTCCCTTGCCCGCAGGAAACCGCTGGCAGTGGCGGGCAGCGCCCTCAAGCACCTGCTGATGAAGCAGGTCAGGCGCAGCGTGGAGAGGCCCTTCAGGGGACTGCTCGCGGACCGGAGGGAACCCGATGCCGCCAGGATCCTCGAGGCTGCCGCGCCCTACATGACCGAGAACGTCGGGGGCGAAGCCATACTCTGCATCGGGGCGCCCCTCGCGCTCCTCGGCGAGATCGACGGAGCGGTCAACGTCTTTCCGTTCACATGCCTTCCCGGGACCATCGTCACGGCCATCTCCAAGAGGCTCAGGAGGGACCATCCCGGGCTTCCCTGGCTGAATCTCGCCTTCGATGGTCAGGAGGATACGGATACCGACACCAGGCTCCAGGCCTTCATGTATCAGGTCAGGCAGAGCATTCCCGACGAGATTGCGGGAGAACAGGCCCGGAGCCGCCTCCGGCTCGAGAGTGAGGTCGCGGGCCGTGAGGGGAGAAGGGACGATGAGCGTGTCCGCATCCGGTAGGCCCAGGGCTTCAGTGCTCGACTTCCTGGACGGCAGCCCCACCCCCGCCCACGCAGTCGAGCTCGCCAGGTCGTATCTGATCAGCGCCGGGTTCGAGGAGCTCTCGGAGAGGGAGGTCTGGACCGTCGAGCCCGGCATGCGCCTGTTCTGCACGCGCGGAGGAACCTCCATCGTGGCGTGCCTTGCGGGTGAGCTTCCGCCTTCAAGGACGGGCTTCAGGGTCATCGCGGCTCACACCGACTTCCCCTGCCTGCGTCTGAAACCGAAGGCGGCGCAGGCTCTCTCCGGCTACAGCGTGCTGAGGGCGGAGGTCTACGGAAGCCCGATCCTGGCCACCTGGTTCGACCGTGACCTGGGACTCGCGGGAAGGCTGTGGCTCCGTGCCCCGGACTCCGGGGGCGGGCCGGGCATGCAGGAGCTTCTCTTCTCGACGGGAGCCCTCTGCAGGATACCCAGCCTGGCAATCCACCTGGACCGCCAGGTCAACGAGGAGGGCTTCAAGTTCAACCGCGAGGACAACATGCTACCGGTCTGCGGAGTCGGGCAGGAGGATCCCGACCTTACGGGCATGATCGCGGAGAGCGCGGGAGTGGACCCCGAGAGAGTAGCGGCCTTCGCCGCGGACCTCTACGATGTCCAGCCGGCGGCGACGGGAGGGCGCTGCGGCGAGCTCCTGCTCTCCGGGAGGCTCGACAATCTCGCAATGTGCCACTGCGGCCTCAGGGCCATCGAGTCCTGTCCGCCCGGACTGCATACCTGTGTCCTCGCCCTCTTCGACAGCGAAGAGGTTGGCTCCCGGACGAGCGCCGGCGCCTTCTCCAACTTCCTCTCATCGATCCTGGAGAGACTGGCGGTGCCGACCACAGGGAAGGAGCAGGGCATGACGGGCTCGAGGCAGGACCTCTTCGTCGCCCTCTCCCGAAGCATGATCCTGTCGGCCGATGCCGCTCATGCCCTGCATCCCGGCTTCGGCGACAGGCACGACTCCTCGCACAGACCCGTTCTCAACTCGGGCCCCGTGCTCAAGGTGAACGCATCGATGCGCTACAGCACCACGGCCGCAACCGCCGGATACCTCAGACAGTGCGCGGGGGTTGCCGGCGTCCCGGTCCAGGATCTCGTGATGAGGAACGACAGGCCCTGCGGCTCGACCATCGGCCCCATCCTCTCCTCGGCCCTGGGGGCGGCCTCGATAGATGTCGGGAATCCCATTCTGTCCATGCACTCTGTCCGGGAGACGGGTGGAACTGCCGATCACGAGATGATGATCCGCCTGATGGAAGCTCACTTCGGCCCGGAGGTGCCGCTGGATCCCTGGATCGCTCCCTCCAGGGGATCAGGGCAGGTCGAGTGACCTGAACCTCCAGAGCGAGAGCAGCAGGGCCGCCGCGATCCAGAGAGTGCAGTAGGCGATCTTCCAGGGGTCCGGTTGCTCCACCGCGCCGAAGAAAGCCAATGGCTCGCTCATCATGCTGCCGACCGGGGTGAGCCCGTGGAGCATCGCTCGGAAGGCGCTGTCGACGGGCATGATGAGCGTTCCGACGTTGCCCGCGGCTATCAGGTCTTCCGCGTTGCCGAGTGAACCCTCGAGGAACCTGCCGAGCTGCCCGAGGCCCCCCAGGAAACCCGCGACTCCGTACAGGCCGAACGAGATGATGATCGCTGCGGTTCTCCGCACGAGCAGCGAGAGCATCGTGACCGCCGCCCATGGCACCAGGAGCCAGTAGACGAAGGCGATCGCGGCCTCCACCACGTTCGAGAGCCTGAAAGGAAACGCGATCATGGTGAGAGTGACTATTCCTCCGAAGATCGCGAGCCCCAGGATCGCCGTGACCGCAAGCGACGAGGCGGTCGTGCCGATGAAGACGGATGCTCTCGAGACGGGGTGCGAGCACCAGAAGGACATCCTGCCGCTTCCGATCTCTTCGGGGAGCAGGGACGAGTTGAGGATAATCGAGATGCCCACCACCGCGAGGGCGGCCATCGGGAACGCCGTGAACATGGACACTATCGCCGCGTCCGCCGGCCCTCCGAGACCCTGCTCCACGCCCGATTCCAGTGCGGCCTTCCCCTTGAAGAGAGGCCACGAGAAGAGCAGAAGGAAGCCGACGGCTATGGCGAAGCCGCTCAGTATCAGCTTCCGCCTCAGGAGCTGCTCGAGGTTGTTGAGGAAGATGCCTCGGACCCTCATCGACCGCTCTCCTCCGTGCCCGGCTCTCCGGTCAGCCTCAGGAAGACCTGTTCCAGGCTCTCCCGGACTATCCCGATCGAGCTGAACTCGGCCCCGCTCCGGAGTACCTCCGCGGTGAGGCTGCGCAGCCCCTCGGCGAGATCGGTGCCCGTCAGCGCCACTCTGAGGGAGTCGCGCTGCGCCCTGTCCGCGGAGTATCCCCGCTCCTGAAGCCAGGGCAGGAGCGTCTCGGGGGTGGGGGTCCTGATCTCGGCGAAGCCCGTGGCAGCCGAGAGCTCATCGAGCCTGCCTCCCGCTATGAGGCTGCCCTCGGTGATGAAGGCCGCCGTATCGCAGGTCCTCTCGACCTCTCCCAGGAGGTGTGAGTTGATCATGACTGTGGTGCCCGCGGATGCCAGAGAGCGGATCAGGTTCCTGAGCCTGACCCTTCCGGCCGGATCGAGGCCGGCCGATGGCTCATCCAGCAGGAGCACAGCGGGAGAGCCGGCGGTGACCACGGAGACCAGGCACCTCTGCCTCTGTCCCCGGGACATCTTGCCGAAAGACCTGTCGAGAAGATCGGAGCATCCCATCCGCTCGGCTGCGTCCATCAGCCCCTTCGCGCCCTCTCCGATCGCCCTGAGCCTGCCTATGTGCCTCCAGAACACCCTGGGAGTCGACCAGTGCGGCAGATCGAGGGACTCGGGCAGGTAGGCGACACCCCTTCTGGACGCCGGGTCGCCAGTAGATGTCCCTGAGATCGAGAGCTCTCCGGAGTCGGGCGAGACGAGCCCGAGGAACATCTTCATCAGCGTGGTCTTGCCGGCTCCGTTGGGACCCAGCAGGGCGAGGACCTCGCCTTCGGGGATCTCGAGGTCGACACCGGCCACGGCCCTGGTGCTCCCGTACCGCTTCTCCGCTCCGCGGGCCCTGAGGACGACCGAGTCCAAGCTTCTTGACACCCTTCCGACCAGCCGTATGTTGCGATGCTGTCGACCGTGCAAACAGAGGCTGGACATTATTGGCGAAGCGCGGACTGCTGACAAGAGTGGTTGTGGCGACGCTCATCGGGCTCGCCCTCGCTCTTCTGCTGCTGCGGACAACCGGGAGCGCTGACCGGGCGGTTCGAGAGATCCTGTACATCCTGTCCCGCACTCGCCCATCATGGGTGGCCTGGGGCGCCCTGCTGTTCCTTGTCAGCCAGGCCGCCAGGGCCCTGCGATGGAAGGTCGTCACCTTCCGCAGAGAGCTGCGCCTGGGTCTGCTGCTGCCGCTCACGGCCGTCCATATCGGTCTGGGTCACGTTCTGCCCGTGAGGCTCTCCGATGTCGCCTACGTCGCGCTGGCAAGACGGCTGGGAAGTCTGCCCGTAGGAGACGGGACGGCCTCTGTCGCGCTCTCGAAGCTCCTGGACCTCATGGCGATGGGACTGGTCGTGGCCGGCGCGGCCTCTCTGAGCATCCCCGGGTCCTTCTCCTACCTTGCGCCCCTCGGGGTCGCCGTGGCGGGAGGACTGGGAATAGCCCTGCTCCCGTCGATCACGGCCCGCATACGTGC
>JAFGKQ010000054.1 GCA_016928495.1 Candidatus Fermentibacterales bacterium | reverse complement strand
CCGGCGTGAAGGACAGCGGGGGGATCCTGCCCGGGCACGGGGGGATCCTGGACAGGTTCGACAGCCTGGTCCTGGTCGCGCCGCTGTGCTGGATCTGGCTGAGCGCGGTTCAGGGCGTCCTGCGGTGAGCGCACGGATGCGCGCGGGGAAGTCCGTCCCGCAATGAAGAGGATCGCCATTCTGGGAAGCACGGGATCCATCGGCAGGCAGGCGCTCGACATCCTCTCCGGGACGGAAAGCCGGAGGGCCGGGCTGGTCGTTCACAGCCTGCTCTGCTACGGCAACACCCGGTTGCTCGAGGAACAGGCCGGGGATCACCAGCCATCCGTGGTCGCCGCGATCTCACCTGCTCCCGGGGCCCCGAGGCTGCCGGGCATGATCACGGGGGACGAGGCGATCGGTGCCGCGATCGAGGGCGCGGACCTGGTCCTGAACGCGATCGTGGGAAGTGCCGGCCTCGAGGCCAGCCTGGAGTGCACGCGTCGTGGGATTCGCCTGGCGCTCGCCAACAAGGAGAGCCTGGTGGTCGGTGGCGAGTTGCTCCGGCCCGCGATCGAACGGGGTCTCGTGGTCCCGGTCGACAGCGAGCACAGCACCATCTTCCGCTGCCTTGCCGGTGAGGCTTGCCCACCGGCGAGGATCGTGCTCACGGCAAGCGGAGGGGCCGCCCTCGGGATACCGAGGGACGAGCTGCCCTCGTGCGGACCCGAGCGCATACTGCGGCACCCGAGCTGGAACATGGGCCCGAGGATAACGGTTGACTCCTCCAGCATGGTCAACAAGGCCTTCGAGGTGATCGAGGCCCGCTGGCTGTTCTCGATGCCAGGCCTCGATGCCATTGAAGTCCTGATCCACCCGGGGAGCTTCGTCCATTCGATGGTCGAGCTGGCGGACGGATGCTACAAGTGCCTGATGGGAAGCCCGGACATGCGGGTTCCGATAGCCTACGCGCTGTCCTGGCCGGAGATGGCCGATCCGGGCTGCTCCAGCCTCTTCCGCGCGAGCGACGATCCGGCAAGCTGGCCCGGCCTGTCCTTCTCGCCCATGGATCATGAGCGCTACCCGGCATTCGGGATCGTCCTGGAGGCCGGGAGGACCGGCGGAACGGCTCCCTGTGCCGCCAATGCTGCGGACGAGGTTGCCGTGAAGGCCTTCCTCGACGGGAGGATACGCTTCGGGGACATAGCGCGGGTGCTGGGTGAGACCCTCTCGAGTCATAGCCCGGCGCCGGTGGACCGGGAGACCCTTCGGGAGACCGACGCCTGGGCCAGGGCCCGCGCCAGCAGCCTGGTCGGGGGGACGGAATGACCA
Organism: Candidatus Fermentibacterales bacterium; assembly: GCA_016928495.1. Taxonomy (GTDB): domain Bacteria; phylum Fermentibacterota; class Fermentibacteria; order Fermentibacterales; family JAFGKQ01; genus JAFGKQ01. Next base: position 19,489 of record JAFGKQ010000054.1, on the reverse strand, counting down.
TACTGGCTGTCGTTGTCGGGCTGGGCTGCATCGTGCTGGTTCACGAGCTGGGCCACTTCCTGGTAGCAAAGGCCGTCGGCCTTCCCGTGGAAAGGTTCTCCATAGGCTTCCCGCCGACTCTGGTCCGCTTCAGGAGCAGGAAGACCGAGTATTGCCTGGGGGCCATACCGCTCGGAGGATACGTCAAGGTCAGGCTGGGTACCGAGGGGGGAGAGCCGCCGGACAGGCCCTGGTACCTGAGGATCCTGGTGGTCCTGGCGGGACCGGCCTCGAACCTGCTGCTGGCTGCGGTTCTCTTCGTTGTCATCCTGGGGCTTGTGGGCCAGCAGCAGCCGATGTTGCCCACGGTAGTGGGCGACGAGGGCAACCTCCTCGGGATCGCCCCGGGCGATACGATACTGGAGGTCGACGGCCGCACGGTCTCCGACTACCAGGCGATAGCCTCCGCCATGACAGCTTCCGGCGGCAACGGCACGATGGTGGTGGGCGGTCCGGATGGCAGGCGGGAGGTCGGCTACGATATCGAGCCGGACCAGGTTCCGGGATTCGAGCCTCTGCAGCTCCCGGTGGTCGGCGAGGCTCCCGTTGGGCTGCCGGCATACGAGGCCGGGCTGCGTCCCGGCGACCTCATCACCGGCATCAACGGCAAACCTGTCACCTCCTGGAGCCAGTTCCGGGAGTCGGTTCAGCGCCAGGGCGGAAACGAGATGGAGGTGGAGGTCCTGAGGGATGGGGCCGAGATGGAGTTCCTCTTCCGGCCCGTGGATATAGACGGGACCTGGCGCGTGGGCGTGGTCGTTCTCACCGAGACCGTGAGACTGAAGGTGAGGCCGTTCGGGCTGGCCGTGCGCTACGGGATCGAGGCCGCTCTCAGGGGTGCGGGCATCTTCTACGAGAGCATAGCGATGCTCTTCACCAGGCCCAGGGAGATCGTGGAGATGTCCGGCGGCCCCGTGTTCGCAGCGGAGACGCTGGGCCAGCAGGCCGGCATGGGCTTCGGCCGCTTTCTCGAAACGGTGGCCGTCATCTCCATCGCGATAATGGGCTTCAACCTGCTTCCACTTCCCATCCTGGACGGAGGCCACGTCATCTTCCTGCTCTTCGAGGGCATCTTCGGAAGGCCCCTCTCTCGAAGGAAGATCCAGATCGCTCAACAGATCGGCTTCTTCATCATCCTCTCGATCCTGGTCCTGGTCATGTGGAGAGACCTTGCCCGCATCATCTCCCGCGGCTAGCCGGGGACGTGTTGGCCGGGGACGTAGTTAAAGAAACTTAAGAAACTTGTCCTATTATAGAACCGCTGGGCTGCTAGAGGTGCTTCCCTGCTTTGGAAGCTCCATCTGATTCGCGAATGGCTGATTAAACAGCCAAGTTTCTTAAGTTTCTTTAACTACGTCCCCGAAGGATCTCCAGGTTTCTCCTGGGGAGCGGGTCGGACGGGTCCAACTGGCAGGCCCTCTCGAAGTAGCGGATGGCCTCCTCGCGGTCGCCCCTCTGGTATGCCAGCACACCGAGGTTGGTGACTATCGCGGGAATGGTGTCGCCACCGCAGCTGAGCACACGTTCCGCTGCCAGAGCTCCCAGGTCCGGCCTGTTGCCTATCACCGCGCATTCCAGGGCCTTGCCCCAGATCATGGGGTCATCTCCGGCGAGAGAGCACGCTGCAGTGGCCGCGGAGAGGGCCTCCGCCGGCAATCCCGCATCACAGGCCGCGTAGAGAAGCTGCTGATGAGCCACGGCGAGGTCTTCTCTCTCCGCAACCGCTCTCCGGGCCAGCTCGAGCGCCTCGCGCTGATTCCCCATGATCCTCTCGACCTCCGAGGCCTGCGCCAGATGACGCCCGTTGCCCTCGATCTCGAAGGCCTCCCTGAACAGGGCGGAGGCAGTCTGCAGGTCGCCGAGATCGCGCAGGTATATCGCCAGCTCCTCTGCTGCGGAGGCTGACAGCTCTGTTGCGAGACTCCGGCGGTAGTGTTCCAGAGCGAGCTCGCCGGAGTGGAAGATCCCCATCCTTGTAGAGCCGAGGATCAACCCGGCAAGCGCGGCCATCCTGGTCAGGCGCCTGCCGAAGTCCTGGCTGGCGATCAGCCAGACGAACAGAGGCATGAGGAGCAGCGCCAGGATGTCCCAGTCGCGGACCATGCCTCTTGCCGGGCTCCATAGCACCACCAGGACGAGCCCCAGGAGGGCCGATGGCAGGGCCGCCCCCGCTCCGGTTGCCAGTCCCTTCAAGCGGATCGACGGGAGAAGCAAGGGGACCACCGGTGCTGCGAAGACCAGAGTGAAAGCCAGTTGTCGAAGACCCTGGAGCGGACTATGGACCAGGCTGAGGGCGCCTCCGGGATGCCCTGTGGCCGCCGGGCTGGCGAGAAGGAGCCAGACGGCGCAGCCGGAGACCGTGAGGGCCAGGATAAGAGGTGTTGCCGCTCTTTCCGCGTTCCTTCGCTTCCACCAGTACAGGACAACCGAAGGAAGCAACAGGAGCCCCATGAGATGGAAAAAGCAGCACATCGCCATCGCAGCGGCAGCCAGAGCGCTTCTGCCTCCGGTGATCAGGATGGCAAGTGTCAGGCAGGCGAGCGACAGGAAGGGGCCATAGCTCTCCACGTACCCGCTGAACATCACGGTCCAGACCGGCGCTGCCCATGCGATCGCTCTCCAGGACGTGGATACCCGTCCTCCGTCAGGCTCACGAGCACTGATGAGCAGCAGTGAGGCTGCGTAGACGAGGCCCGCCAGGAGCCCTGTGACAAGAAAGGAGGCTTCCGGTCTCATGCCGGCTCCGACCAGCGTCATGTGCAGCAGCGTATCCCCCGGCTCGAAGAGGCCGCTCGCTGCTACTCCCGTCTGCGTCCGAAGGTTACGGAGCCTGAGAGCTCCATCTCCCCAGAGATGGAAGGCCTGGGGGAAGAGCAGGGCAACGGCCGCGAGGCAGAGAACGAAGCAGGCTGCGATCAGGATGGGTCTTCCGGTCCTTCCCGCCGCGATCAGCGCCGAGGCGGCAGCGAGCGCCATTCCGGCGGCCGGAAGTGCCGACGAGACGGAGAACGGACAGGCTGACGGCTCTGCTTTCACCAACGGACACAGCATCAGGACGGTCAGCAGAACCAGCGTGAGAGCGCTACGCCAGCGGATGCCGAGCTGTGCCGGCCCGGAGCTCAGGGACCTTCCTCCGTGGCCGTTCCCTGGCTGGTGACGTTGCCTGTCGCGTGAGCCGGCGGCTGAAGGCACGAGGGGTCCGGCACCTCGATGGTCGAGATGGACTCCACGGCCGCCTGGTAGAGGTAGGGGTAGAAGTTCTCCGGGTTGGCGTTACACCTGTCGATCAGCTCCTCGAGCTCCGGAAGAGAGGTTCCGCGAGCTCGGAGAAGCGAGTCCAGGCTATGCCGCTCGCATGGGAGGGAGAGCCAGATGCCGGGCAGCCTCCCGGCCCAGGCCTCGAGGTAGTCGCGATCGGCGATGCTCAAGGTCTCGCGCCGGGACTCGCGGGCCGTGCAGCCCAGGGCCAGGAACAGCGCGAATACCGTGACGCCTCTGATTGTCAGCATCAACGCCTCTCCCCATAGTGAACCGGGCCTGCAATCACTATAGTCGGTGTCAGATTGCCGGAACAGACCGCTGTGTCAACAGCTGCTCCTGGAGAGCCATGAAGCCATCTCTCGCGGTTACCCTTTTCGTGGCCGTTGCCATTCTGCCCGCCGCCGTCTCGGCCTCCAGCTACGGCAGAACCAAGATCCAGGTCGATGAAGGACCCTGGTGGGTAGTCTCCACGGAGGCCGTCACGGTCTACTTCCTTCAGGGCTCGGAGGCGCAGGCCGAGTCGCTCATAGCGATAGCCGAGCGCGAGCTGGAGCAGCTCACGCGGACCCTCGACTACCGCCCGGGGAGGCCCATCCCGGTCATCCTCTACACGAACCCGGCCTCCTTCCGCCATACCGAGATCATCAGCGGGGAGCTGGGCGAAGCCGTCGGAGGAGTCACCGAGTTCTTCAAGGGAAGGGTGGTCGTGCCCTTCACTGGCTCCTGGACGGAGTTCAGGCACGTGGTGAGCCATGAGATGAACCATGCCTTCATCTACGACATGCTGTTCCACAGGTCCATCGAGAACATACTCTATTCCAGAACGCCCCTGTGGGCTCTGGAAGGGCTGGCCGAGTACACCTCCCTTGGCTGGGACGCGCAATCCGACGGCGAGTTCAAGGACATGGTCATAGGAGAGGAGATAGTCTCCGTACAGGAGCTGGGCAACAGGCAGGATTTCCTGGTCTACAGGCAGGGACAGGCGATCTACCACTTCATGGCGGAGCGGTACGGCATCGAGAGGCTCCAGAGGTTCGTGGGAGCCCTGGACTCTGACAGGGGACTGGAAGGAGCACTGGACGAGGCACTGGGGATCTCGTTGGAGCTCTTCGACTCGCGGTTCCAGACCTGGGCCAGGGAGACCTACTGGCCCAGGCTCGGATGGCAAGAGTCACCCGATGATCTGGGTCACGAGATCCGGGAGGGGAGCAGATCCATCTGCCAGGCCGGCCCTGTGCTCTCGAGGGGCGGGGAGAGCTTCGCCGGCGTCGAGCAGCACCATGCCAGTTTCGTCGTGGCCGTCAGGTCGGCCTACACGGGGCGTGTCGAGCATCGCTACTTCCCGACCGAGGGCCTGGGCGACCGGAGCATCTCCTACCTCTACCGCATATGCAGCTTCTCTCCGAGCGGAGACAGCCTGGTCGTTGCCAGGCACGACATAGACGTCGACTTCCTTTCCATCTGCTGTGATGGCGAGTCCTGGGATCTCGAGCCGCGCTTCGACCTGATCCGTGATCCTGCATGGTCGCCTGACGGACGGAGCATCTGCTTCTCGGGCATGAGTGAAGGGGACTTGGACCTCTACCTCTACGAGCTGGACAGCCGGTCCCTCAGGCAGCTCACCAGCAGCCCCGAGGCCGACCTCTACCCCGAATGGAACGAAGGCAGCATTCTCTACGTCTCCGAGTGTGAGGGCTACAATGGGTCGATGCTGCTCGAGCTGGATCCGGCCACGGTCCCGGGGCAGCCGGGCCGTCCCGATACGCTCCACTGGGAGGCGGGCGGGATCAGCTTCCCGATGGCGTGCGACAGCGGCGTGATGATGATGCTGCCCCGTCCGGACATGTGGAACCTGTTCCTCCTGCGGAACGACGGTGAGCTGGTGCAGCTCTCGTGCCTCTACCGTTCGATAGACTACCCCTCCTGGTCGGATTCCTCCGGAACCATGACCTTCGTCTCCACGGGGCTGAGCGGCTGCGGGGTCTTCCTGGCCGACGACGTTGACCATAGGGCGGTCAGCTGGGTGGACGAGTCCGGTCTGACCGTAGGCCGGCTCGGCGAAGCTCTGGAGACGGGGCCGGAGCCCGATGTCCGTGGGGTCGCCCCTGAGGGAGCCGGCGGGGATTTGCCCGCTCGGGTTCCCGAGGCCCCGCCCTTCGTCGGAGGAGGTAGCCAGCCGCAAGGCGCTGACAGCGTCAGCTCGAGACGGGAGATCAGGATCAGGCCCTATTCCCCCAGGCTGTCCGTGGACTACGTTACCGCGCTTGCCGGCTACGATTCCTACCTGGGGCTGGCGGGCTACACCCAGTTCGTGATGAGCGACATGCTCAACCATCACCGTCTGATCATAAACGCGGACGTTTCGGGCGACATAGCCGACGCTGATGCGGCAGCCTACTACCTCTACCTGCCTGACAGGTTCGATCTGGGACTCGGCGCGTTCAGGGTAACGAGCCGGTACATTTTCGTCTACCCCGACCATGACGAGCTGATACGTGACACCGACATCGGCGGGGTGCTATACGGACGCTATCCCTTCACGCAGGCGCTGAAGCTCGAGGGTGAGGCGGTCTACCGTCACATACAGAGGTCGGGGCTGGCCTACTCCACCGCCGACTCGAGCGCCGACATCCTCTCCGTTGGCGCCGGGCTCGTCGTCGACAACGCGCAGTGGGGCTACGTAGGTCCCAGAGTGGGCAACAGGCTTCGAGCATGGTTCGAGATAGCCCCGGGTCTGGGGGAGTTCGCGAGCTACGCGACCCTCTCTGCCGATCTCAGGCACTACGTGTGGCTCTCTTCGAGGGCGACGCTCGCGCTCCGGCTCGCCGGGGCTACGAGCTGGGGGGAAGATGCCCAGAGGTTCTACCTCGGAGGCGCAGTGCCCCACAGGCGCCTTACCGGCGAGGTCAAGGACCTCGATGACCTTGTGGGGTTCTACAGCAACTATGGAGACTACCTGCGAGGGATGGACTACAGCTCGATCTCAGGCAGGAGGTACGTGACGGCGACCGCCGAGCTCCGCGTTCCGTTCGTGCGCTCACTTGCGCTCGACGCACCACTGCCGCTGACCCTGACCCAGGCACGCGGCGTGATGTTCGTGGATGCCGGCACGGCCTTCGACGATCCGTCGGATTTCCGCGGGGTCTCGACTCAGGGTGGCTTCAGGCTCGAGGACATCTGCCTGGGCATCGGACTGGGCTGGCGGGTCAACCTCGGTGTTTTCGTTCTGAAGCACGACGTGGGGTGGCTGACGGACCTGCATGACATCTCCGCCCATCCCCGGCACTACATCACCTTCGGGGGCGAGTTCTGAGCAACGAGATCCTCTGGATCCTGTTCATGCTTGCCGACTTCTCGGTCGCCCTGCTGCTCTTCAGGCTGCTCGGGAGGGATGGCCTGATCCTTCTCATCGCCGCCAACGTGATACTCTGCAATCTGCAGGTCATGAAGCTGACCACCCTGTTCGGGGTCACGGTGACACTCGGCAACATCCTCTACGGATCGATCTTCTTCGCTACCGACATGCTCTCGGAGATCTATGGCAAGAGGCAGGCCAGGCGCGGGGTGATGATAGGGTTCGTGGCACTGCTCATGTTCACCGGCGTCACCCAGATAGCGCTGCTGTTCTCCGTGGCTCCCGACCCGTGGGCCGAGGCCATCCAGTCCGCGATGAGCACTCTCTTCGGCCTGGTTCCCAGGATCGCCCTGGCCAGCGTGGTGGCCTACCTGGTTAGTCAGTTCCACGATGTCTGGGCCTTCCACTACTGGAAGGCCAGGACCCGCGGGAGGCACCTCTGGCTTCGCAACAACTTCTCGACGGCAGTGAGCCAGCTCATAGACACCGCCATCTTCTGCACGGTGGCGTTCTATGGTGTCGTGGGAACGCAGCCGTTCATCGAGATACTGATAAGCACCTATGTGATGAAGCTGGCCGTGGCGATGATGGATACGCCCTTCATGTACCTGGGGCGAAGGATCGCCCTGGCAAGGGGGGAGCTGATCGAGAGAGGTGAGACGAACGCATGACGACGGTGAGGAACATGAGCCTGCCCAGGATCCGTCTGGCCGCTGCCGCGCTGACTGCCGCGCTGCTGGCCGGCTGCCCCGCGTGCCTCGCTGACTGGGTCTGCCCCGCGTGCGGAGCGAGCGTAGAGGGCGATTTCTGCCTCTCCTGCGGACTGATGAAGCCTCCGGAGGGCATGGCCTTCATCCCGGAGGGAGCCGTTCTCCTGAACGGAGAGGAGGTGACCTTCGAGGCCTTCTTCATCGACTCCGCTCCAGCATCCTACAGGCAAGTCCTGCCGTGGCTCAACGCCACGATACAGAGCCCCGAGGAGTGGGCGATGATAGTCACGGGCCAGTACGACGATGACCTTCTCTTCCTCAAGTTCACGCCCTTCACCGGCAGCTCCGACCGGTCTTCGATCGTCGTTCCTGCCTCCTGCTTCGATCTGCCCGCCGCCTCGTTCACCTGGGAAGGAGCCAGGCACTTCCTCAGCGACCAGGGCAAGAGGCTCCCGACCAGAGCCGAGCTGCTCGCCGCCTGGCAGGCCGGGCTGGTGGACCCGGTGGACACCCACGCAGTCATGGGCTGCTTCGAGAGCGTAATGGTGGCGACTCTGGGCACCGTGCTTGGATCGCTCGACAGGCAGGCGATGTTCATGCCCGGCAACAGCTCTCCCGAGGAACGCCTCATGTGGGAGTGGACCAGGGATGCCTGGCTGCAGGCAGCGGGAGACCTCTCGGATCTGGACGAGGGCAACAGGACGATAATGAAGCCGCTGGATCCGCCCGTCTTCGGTTTCGCGGGCAGGAACAACGGCTACTTCAACGTGATATTCAGGGGTGTGGTAGCCGCCAGGCTTCCCGGCTACCCGGACTGATCGGGGGACTTCGCGTGAACGTGGAAGAAGCCGTAAGAGCCAGGAGGAGCATCAGGGCCTACGCCGCAAGGCCGGTCGAGCGGGAGACGCTGGTCGAGATCATGGACCTCGTCAGGCTCGCGCCCTCGGCGCGAAATCGGCAGGAGTGGAGGTTCCTGGTCGTGGACGATCCGGCACTGATCCGCGAGATCGCGGCACGGGGGGCAACGTCAGGCTTCGTGGCCTCCGCTCCGGTCGTCGTGGCGGCGGTGGCCACGGACTCCGGCTACGTCATGAGGTGCGGCGCGAATGCATCCGATGTGGACCTGGCCATAGCACTGGATCATCTGCAGCTCCTGGCCTGCTCGAGAGGCATCGGAAGCTGCTGGCTGGGCTCGTTCGATCAGGAAGGTGTATCGGGCGTGCTGGGGCTGCCTTCCGGCGCTCGTGTGGTGGGTCTCATGACCCTCGGCTACCCGGCCGAGTCCCCGGAGGCCAGGCCCAGAAAGCCGCTCGATGATGTTCTGGAGTTCAACTCGCGCGGGTTGTAGCAGCAATGGAGGGAGCGGGAGAGTTGATAGCGGTAAGACACTCCTCGATAGCGCTGGCCACGATGGCCGTGCTCGTGATGGTTCTCGGTGGGTGCGGCAGGACCGTCACCAGAACGGATCCTGATACCGTCACCGATCTAAGCGGCTACTGGAACGACACCGATGCCAGGATGGTGGCGGACTCCATGGTCCTCGAGTGCCTGGACGGAGCCTGGCTGATCAGGCATCCCGGAAGCGGAGGCAGGGGCGAGAAGCCGATCGTGCTCGTCGGCAGGGTGAGAAACCAGAGCAGCGAGCACATCAACTCGGATATCTTCATGAACGAGATCGAGCGAGCTCTGATCGAGTCCGGCGAGGTGTCCCTGGTCGCCGGTGCCAGAGAGAGGGATGAGATCCGGCAGGAGCGCGACGAGCAGCAGCTCTACGCTTCGCCGGAGACCGCGGCTGAGCTGGGCCGGGAGCTGGGGGCGGACTACGTCATGATCGGCACGGTCAACTCGAACATCGATGAGGAGGGTGACGTCAGGGCCGTCTACTACCAGGTCAGCCTGGAGCTCATCGATGTGGAGACGGTAGAGAAGGTCTGGATCGGGAACCAGGAGATAAAGAAGATCATCGAGTGGTAGGCCGGCCAGTAATGCCCCGATCAGCCGGATCATCGAGCCATCCGCATGGGAGATGACCGGGTAGTGGATCATTCAGCTCTCTCCGGCGCGCTGCGCAGAACTCCGCGATGGAGCCTGTGCGTGGCGCTCACGTCGATGCTCTGTCTCTCGTGTGCCGTCTCGCATCCGGATCTGATGAGGCCGGTGCGGGCGGACCTTCGATCCGGAAGAGCCTGCGCCGCCCTGGAGTCCTATACCTCCGCAGCGCCTGACAGCACGGGCCTCGACAGGCTGCTCTTCCTCATGGAGAAAGGCAACCTCCTGAGGCTGGCCGGCCGCTACGAGGAGGCGATCCGCCTCCTGCTCGAGGCCGATCGGGTCAGCGACATGCTCCGCGGCACCGACCTCGTCGAGAGACTGGAGTCCCTCATCACCAGCGAGGAATCGGTCACCTTCCGCGGCGCCGACTACGAGTCCGTCATGATCAACTACTGCCTGGCGACCTGCTATGCCTCTATGGGGAACCTCGAGGATGCGCTCGTTGAGTGCCGGAGAGTCGGCGAGAAGCTCCGGGCCTTCAACCTCGAGTACGGCGACTCGGGATCGAGCAGGTACGCCGACGATGCCTTCGTTCGCTACGTGATGGGTGTCATGTTCGAAGCCGATGGCAACCTGGACGACGCGCTGGTTGCCTACAGGGCGAGCTACGATGTCTACGCCGGGGACTACGCCGAGCACTACGGCCTGACACCTCCCCGCCAGCTCGGCATGGACCTGCTCAGGCTCTCCTGGCTTCAGGGCTTCGAGAGCCTCCACGACTCCTACGAGAGCGACTGGCCCGGTCTGGACTGGCGGTCGAGCGGGCCATCCCCGGACCGGGGCGAGCTCGTGGTCTTCATCGAGAGAGGCAGCATCCCCGAGAGGATCGAGACCTCGGTCGAGGCCTACGGCGAGAGCCGCGTCTACAGGCTGGCCGTGCCGGCCATCCCGGACGAGAAGGAGCTTCGCTGGCCCTTCAGGTACTCCTCTCCGGTGGTCGTCAGGGCGGGCCCGGAGACGGTCACTGCGTTCCTTGCCGAGGATCTCTCGGCCATAGCGAGAAAGAACCTGGAAGACCAGGCCGGCCGGGCCCTGCTGCTCGCTATGGCCAGGCTGGCGGCCAAGGCAGCGCTTGCGGAGGCGGGAGAGGAGATCGTGGAGGAGATCACCGACGAGGAGGACGGATGCCTCTCGGAGGGAGCCGGGTTCCTCATCAGCCTCTTCGGGGCGGCGACCGAGCACGCAGACCTCAGGTCATGGCTGACGCTTCCCGCCCAGGTCCACGTCGCCAGGATCCCGCTTGCTCCGGGGACTCACCAGGTCAGCGTCTCCAGCGCTGGAGGGCCCGAGCTGGTGATGGAGAGATCGCTCGAGGTGAGGGCCGGGCGCATCCAGATGCTCTTCGTGAGGCTGGGCTTCTAGAGTGCTCGACAGCAGGCAGCTTGCGCGTATGATCGATCACACTCTCCTGAGAGCCGACGCGACCTCGAGCGACATCGAGCGCCTCTGTGGAGAGGCGATCGAGCACTCCTTCTGCAGCGTCTGCGTGAATCCCTGCATGGTCGAGCTGGCCTCATCTCTGCTGGAGGGCAGCGGTGTTCTGGTCTGCTCGGTCGTGGGGTTCCCCCTGGGGGCGGGTCTCTGCAAGGCGGTCGAGGCCTCCATGGCTGTCAGGCTGGGCGCCGGGGAGATAGACATGGTAGCCAGCATCTCGGGCATTCTGGAAGGCAGGACGGACGAGGTCCGCAGGGAGGTCGAGGACGTAGTGGGGGCCTCAGGGGGGAAGCCGGTCAAGCTGATCATCGAAACCTGCCTCCTGAGCCGGGAGCAGAAGCTCCTTGGCTGCGACGTCGCCATGGAGGCCGGTGCTGCCTTCGTCAAGACGTCTACGGGCTTCGGGGCCGGAGGAGCCACCGTCGAGGACGTGAGGCTGCTGCGTGAGAGGTGTGCCGGCCGGATAGGAGTGAAGGCCTCCGGAGGCATTCGGACGCTGGACGACGCCCTGGCGATGGTCGAGGCGGGTGCGACGCGGCTTGGATGCAGCGGAAGCGTTCAGATAATGAGGGAAGCCCGGGAGCGCGACGGGCGGATAGACGTTGCGGGCAGGTAGGTGGGGCCACTACCTGCCCGCCTGTGCACCCGGGCCTGCCGGGGGCAACGGGGCTGACCGGCCTGGGAGGGGGCTAAACCGGCCAGCCGAGAAGAAGCAGCAACGGCAGCAGCAGGCAACCAGCTACCAGGATCAACCAGCTTCTCGGCCCGGGTTTCACGTCCTTCGATTCCTTTCACTCATTCTCGTGAGCAAAGGCCCCTCTGGTGTAACAAGAGTTCCAGGGCTCCTTGTAAGGTAGCAATATCCGTGCCATCCCCCTCCACGCTCTTCGAGGCATCCCTGAACGACAGGCAGCTCGAGGCAGTGACCCACGAGTCCGGTCCCCCTCTTCTCGTGCTGGCGGGCGCGGGAAGCGGCAAGACAAGGGTCATCACCTACAGGATCGCCTACCTGCTCGAGAGGTCACTGGCGCCGCCATGGGGCATACTCGCGATGACCTTTACGAGAAAAGCCGCGAGGGAGATGCAGGAGAGGGTGGCGACGCTGGTTCCTGCCGACGTCGCGGCCAGGCTCCGCATGGGGACGTTCCATTCCATGTGCGCCTGGCTGCTGCGCAAGGGCATCGAGGGTCTGAACTGCGGAAGAGACAGGGACTACGTGATATACGACCGCGATGACTCCCTCTCCCTGTTGCGCAGGATCGCCCGCGAGCGTGGCGGCTCGGATCCGTCCCCCGGGGCGGATCCCGCCAGTTGCATGAGGATGATCTCGCGCTGCAAGAGCGGGCTGATCGATCCCGCAGAGTGGACCGACGCGTCTCTCAGCGAAAGCGTCTGCAGGGAGATGAGGGCCGTGTATGACGGCTACGAGGCCGGTCTGAGGCAGAGCAACGCCATAGATTTCGACGATATCTTGACGCTTTGCCTGGGGCTTCTCCGTCGTAATAATGACGCAGGAGGGGCTGCCAGGCCCTGCTCGGGCATGTTCTCACACATCCTGGTGGACGAGTACCAGGACACGAACAGGGTCCAGCACCTGATCCTGAGAGAGCTTGCCTCGAAAGAGACGGGCATATGCGTCGTCGGTGACGACGACCAGTCCATATACGGCTGGCGGGGCGCAAGGGTCGCCAACCTGCTGGACTTCGGAAGGGACTTCCCCGGCACGCGGATAATCAGGATGGAGAGGAACTACAGGTCCACCGGGAACATCCTGAAGGCGGCCTCGACGCTGGTCTCCTACAACAGGGCCCGGCACTCCAAGACGCTGTGGTCCGAGGCGCCGCCGGGTGATCCCGTGCGGGAGCTCCGGTTCGCCACGGCGAGCGAGGAGGCTGCCTGGATCGTGCAGAGCGCCCTCGACCTGCGTGATCGATTGAACGTGCCTCTCGGTTCCATCGCAGTCCTGTTCAGGACCAATGCTCAGTCGAGGGAGCTGGAGCTGCAGGCAAGGAAAGCCGGAGTCCCCTACGAGCTCGTCGGCTCTCTGAGGTTCTTCGAGAGGCAGGAGATCAAGGACACGGTCTGCTACCTGCGGCTGGTGGTGAACCCGAAGGATCGCGTCAGCCTGATCAGGGTGCTCTCCAGGCCCCGCAGGGGAATCGGCGACAAGAGCCGGCAAGCTCTGCTGCAGGCGATCGACAGCAGGCCGGAGCTATCTCCGCTGGAGGTGATGGGGGACCCCGCAGGGCTCTGCCGGGGCCTCTCCACGCGCGCCGCCTCCGCGATGAGGGATCTGGCGGCGCTGCTGGCGGATGCGGCTGAGATGGACCGGAGTCGCTCCGCGGGGGTCCGGGAGATAGCCGCCTTCCTCCTGACCCGATCGGGCCTGGAGGATAGCTTCAGAACCGGCCTGTCCGAGGACGACTCGCGGCTCTACAACCTCGCGGAGCTCCTGGGGATGGCGGCCCAGTTCGACCTGGACAGCCCCGGAGAGGGGCTGGCGGAGTTCCTCGCTCAGACCAGCCTGCTGACCAGCGTGGACGAGTACGACTCCGACGCCGAGAGGCTGGCGCTGATGACCCTGCATTGCTCCAAGGGCCTGGAGCTCGACACCGTGTTCATCTGCGGGCTCGAGGAGGGGCTGCTGCCGCTCGAGCGGCCGGCAAGGGGGGATGCCCGCGGCGAGATGTGCGACATCGAGGAGGAGAGAAGACTCCTCTACGTCGGGATGACCAGGGCCAGGAAGCGCCTGCTGCTGACCCTGTCGCTGCGCCGTGCCGGCTACCCGGGCAGGGGCGGTTTCCACGGCAGGCCTTCCAGGTTCCTCTCGGAGATAGGTGCTGCGGGGCAGCCCGCTCAGGCCCCGGGACGGGATCCGGAGCGCGTGGCGGGACTCGGGGAAGATCGGCAGGGGTCTTCCGAAGGGTACCGCAAAGGGGACATAATACGGCACCCCCGCTTCGGGCAGGGCATGGTCCTCTCGGCAAGGCGCGATGGCGAGGAGTGGGCTCTGACGGTCGATTTCGGCGGAGACGAGCCGAAGACGCTGCTTACGGGCTACGTGGACCTGCCCGTGGTTGCCAGGCGGGGATCCGGTGGACGCGGCAAGACATGGCACGCGCGATGAGCGTGATGGACAGGAGGACGGTTGGAGCTCTATCTCGACACGGCCAACCTGGATGAGATACGGGAGGTGGCCTCCTGGGGCGTGCTTTCCGGCGTGACGACGAACCCCAGCCTGGTTGCGAAGGAGGGCCGGGACTTCAGGACCGTGATCGCCGAGATCTGTGACATCGTCGATGGTCCGGTCAGCGCCGAGGTGATCAGCACCGACAGGGCGGGCATGATCCGCGAGGCCGGGGAGAAGTCCGGCTGGCACGAGAACGTGGTTATCAAGATACCCATGGGGCCGGAGGGCCTTGCCGCCGTCAGCGTGCTCGAGGGCCGGGGCATACGCTGCAACATGACGCTCGTGTTCTCGGCGGAGCAGGGGCTGCTCTCGGCCAGGGCAGGGGCGAGCTACATCAGCCCCTTCGTCGGCCGGCTCGACGACATCGGCGTGGACGGAATGGAAGTGGTCTCGACGCTTGCGGAGATCCTGGAACGCTACGACCTTGGGTCGAAGATCATAGCCGCCAGCATCAGGCACCCTGCTCACGTGATCGATGCAGCGCTGTCCGGCGCCCACATAGCGACCATTCCCTACAAGGTCATGCAGAAGATGGTCTCGCACCCTCTCACCGACAGGGGTATCGAGGCATTCCTGTCCGACTGGGCCAGGCACTCCGGGGAGAAGGGCTGAGGAGCGTGTGGGCTCCGGAATGGTGAGCGCTCCCCGGGACCCGGGGATAGACCTGCGCCGGCTGTGCGTGACGGTGCGTCAGGATATCGTCACCATGATCCACAACGCTGGAAGCGGCCATCCGGGAGGCTCCCTGTCGGCAGTCGAGATACTCGTAGAGCTCTTCTTCAGGCAGCTCCGGCTGGACCCGTCGAAGCCGGGCTGGCCCGAGCGGGATGTCTTCATACTCTCCAAGGGCCATGCCTGTCCCGTTCTGTACTCCGTAATGGCCAGGAGAGGCTACTTCCCGGTCCGGGAGCTGGGGACCCTGAGAAAGATGGGGAGCCGATTGCAGGGCCATCCGGACGCGGCGAAGCTCCCGGGCCTCGAGGTCTCGGCCGGCAGCCTGGGCCACGGCCTGTCCATTGCCTGCGGCTTCGCGCTGGGCATCAGGCTCCTCGAAGCAAGAGCGCCGGAAGGCCAGCCGGCCGGGGAGGGAAGAAGGGTCTTCTGCCTCTTGGGCGACGGGGAGCTGCAGGAAGGGTCCGTCTGGGAGGCAGCCATGACGGCGGCGCACGGCCGGGTATCGAACCTGGTGGCCGTTGTCGATCGCAACATGGTCCAGCTCGACGGCCCCACGGAACAGGTCATGGCCCTCGAGCCCCTCGAGTCCAAGTGGGCCGCGTTCGGATGGCACGTCGTCCCCGTGGACGGCCATGACCTGGACGCGCTGCACGGGGCATTCGAGGAGTGCCGGTCCTGGTCGCTCTCGGCCTCGGGGCCGTCGGTGGTGATCGCGCGTACCGTGAAGGGGAAGGGCGTATCGTTCATGGAGGGGCGATCCGCATGGCACGGGAAGTGCCCGGACGACGAGTCCTACGGCAGGGCCATGAGCGAGCTCGAGAGCGGGGAAGACTGAGCCATGGGACGCATGAGGCCCACTCGCGAGGGATACTCCGAAGGCCTGCTCGCTGCCGGCTGGGAGAGCCCCCTGGTCGTGGTCCTGGACGCTGACCTCGCGAGCTCTATAGGAAGCGAGGGATTCGGTCAGGTCTTTCCCGACCGCTACTTCAACGTCGGCATAAGCGAACAGGACATGATCGGCGAGGCCGCCGGCCTGGCCCTCGCCGGGCTCATCCCGTTCGCCAGTACATACGGGGTCTTCGCGGCCGGAAGGGCATGGGATCAGATCAGGACCACCGTCTGCCACAACAACCTGAACGTGAAGATAGGCGGTGCCCACGGTGGTGTGAGCGTGGGGCCCGACGGGGCCACGCACCAGGCACTGGAGGATCTGGCCATCATGCGCGTCCTGCCGGGCATGTCGGTGCTCTTCCCCGCGGACGCCAGCCAGACGAAGGCCTGTGTCCTGGCGGCGTCGAGGCATCAGGGACCGGTCTACATCCGATTCGGCCGCAACCCGGTTCCGGAGATCTACCCGGAGGGGTGCTCGGTGGAGATCGGCAAGGCAGACCTGCTGTCGGAGGGCAGGCACCTGACCATCGTGGCCGGGGGAGTGATGGTCAGCGAGGCGCTGGATGCGCTGCCCCTGCTGGTGAGCAGGGGCATGACGGCTGACCTGATCAACATGGTCTCCGTGAAGCCCATGGACGAGGACATGCTCGTGTCTTCAGCGAAGAAGACCGGCCACGTGCTCGTCGCCGAGGACCATCAGGACTCCGGCGGGCTCGGTGGGGCAGTCTGCGAGCTCCTCTGCTCCCGCTGTCCCGTCCCGGTCGAGCGCATGGGCGTGCCGGGGGTCTTCGGGCAGAGCGGTTCGCCGGAGGAGGTGCGGGAGAGCTTCGATCTGACTGCCTCGGGTATCTCCCGCATGGCGCGGAAGATGCTCGAGCGCAGTTGATCCCGCTGGTGTCGCGCGAGGCGCGCCGTTCATTGACGAGACTCGCGCCCGGGCGTAGTTTGCGGTTCGAGCGAAGCCTGTCGGTGATGGTATGATCGGGGAGCAGTACATGCTCGAAATCCTGGAGGTCTGAGTCATGGCCAGAGTCCTGGTGTGCGATCCGACCGATGCTGCGGCCCTGGACGAGATCCGGAGGGCCGGGCACGAGGTAGTCGAGAAGACCGGAATGACCCCTGAGGAGCTCGTCGAGACGGTTCCCGACTTCGATGCCATGGTAGTCCGGAGCGCCACCAAGGTCAGGCGCGAGGTGGTCGAGCGTGCCGCCACCGGCCGCATGAAGCTCATCGTGCGCGGCGGCGTGGGTCTGGACAACATAGACCTCGAGGCAGCCAGCGAGGCCGGCATAGACGTTCGCAACACCCCTGCCGCCAGCTCCGTCGCCGTGGCCGAGCTGGCCCTGGCTCAGATGCTCGCCTGCTCCAGGTACATCACTGTGGCGGACTCCACCATGAAGGCAGGGGAGTGGAACAAGAAGGCCTACAGCAAGGGCAAGGAGCTCTTCGAGTCCACTCTCGGCATAATCGGCATGGGGAGGATCGGCAAGGAGGTCGCCAGGCGCGCGGCGGCCTTCGGCATGAGTGTCCTCTTCTACGACCCGAACGTGGATTCCGCCGGTGACGTCCAGGCCAGGAAGGTCGACCTCGACACCCTGTGCAGGGAGTCGGACTACATCACGCTCCACGTCCCCCATACCGACGACACGCACTACATCCTCGACAAGCCCCGGTTCGACATGATGAAGCAGGGCGCTGTCATCATAAACTGCGGCAGGGGCGGCACCGTCAACGAGAAGGCCCTTCTCGAGGCGCTGGAGTCGGGCAGGGTGGCATTCGCGGGGTGCGACGTGTACGAAGAGGAGCCCGTCAAGGACAACCTGCTCGCAAGGCATGGCAACGTTGTGGCGACGCCTCACATCGGCGCCGGAACGAAGGGTGCCTCCAACAGGGTCGGCAAAGAGGTGGCCTCGATCATCGTCGACTACTTCAAGGTCTGACCGGCCCGGTGGACGAGATGCGCAACACGATGCGATGCTGGATTCCGGTCGCGCTGCTGGCCTTCGGCAGCGTTGCCGGCCAGCCGGCGCCGGCGGGCGAGCCGATCGCGACCGACTCGGTGATAGCGCCGGCGATTCCTCCGGCCGAGCAGCCGGCCGGTGCGATCGTGGCGGATCCCCCCGGATCCGTCACGGCTCAGGACTATCCCAACGATGCGGGTGACCATCTCTCGGTCTGCTTCAGCCCGTCCCCGGACGAGGAGGGTATCCTCAGCTACCGTGTCTACCGCAGAGCCGCGGGCGATACCGACTGGGTCCTGGTGGAGGCCATCGCGGTCGGGGAGGGCACCAGCTTCGTGGATGGATATGACCCTGACTTCCCCATCGAGAGCGGCGTCAGGTACGAGTACATGATAGCCGCGCTCTACGTGGACGGGACCGAGATCAGCGGTCCAGTCTCGGTCGCCTCCGAGACCGCGGGAGGTGAGTGGTACCACCTGCAGAAGACCAGGAACCTGGTGGCTTGCGTCCTCTTCATCGGTCTGATCTTCTACTACTTCCAGAGGGCCAGGAGGGGCGCGTCGCTCTACCTCAGGCCCATAGCCGGCATAGAGGCGATAGACGAGGCCATCGGCCGCGCCACCGAGATGGGCAAGCCGATCCTCTACGTTCCCGGCCTCTCGACCATCAGCGATGTGGCGACCATCGCGAGCCTGACCATACTGAGCAGGGTCGCCAGGAAGGTGGCGGAGTACCAGACGCCGCTCCTGGTTCCGAACCGTGACCCGATCGTCTACACGGTTGCCGAGGAATGCGTCAAGCAGGCGTATCTCGAGGCCGGGCGCCCGGATTCCTACGATCAGGACTCGGTCTTCTACCTCACCGACAGCCAGTTCGCGTTCGTGGCGGCCGTCAACGGCATAATGGCCCGCGACAAGCCGGCTACCAACTTCTACCTCGGCATGTTCTGGGCCGAGTCACTGATCCTGGCCGAGACCGGCTCCCTCTCGGGAGCGATCCAGATAGCCGGGACCGACGCAGTCACCCAGCTTCCCTTCTTCATAACCACCTGCGACTACACGCTGATAGGGGAAGAGCTCTACGCTGCCAGCGCCTACCTGGGGCGCGAGCCGAAACAGCTCGGTGCGGTCAAGAGCCAGGACGCCTGCAAGGGCATAATCATGACCATCATCACGGTCGGCCTGTGCCTGTGGATCCTCGATGCGGTCGCGGGCACGGAGACCCTGCCATGGCTGCGGCAGCTGCTTACGATGCCGCTAACGGACTAGGCCGGTGGAGAGGCATGTGACATGAAGAGATTCGTTCCCCTCCTTGTGGTCATGACCGGCGGCATCCTGATGATCCTCCAGTACTTCATCCCTCACCAGGTGTCGCAGCTGGTCTACGACTACTACCTCGAATGGGTGCCGATAGTCGCCGCCTTCGCGCTCGTGCTGGGCGTGGGGAGCCTCCTCCGGGTCCACTCTCACAAGATCCGGCGCAAGGCGAAGAACTGGCCATACAGCCTTGCCATCATCGTCCCCATCTTCGCCGTCCCGATCTTCGCTCTGATCGTCCCCGCCTCCTTCGGGGGGCGGCAGGACGCTCCGAGCCTGTTCCACTTCTCCTACATGAGCATCCAGGTTCCCATACAGTCCACGATGTTCAGCCTTCTGGCGTTCTACATAGCCAGTGCGGCCTTCCGCGCCTTCCGCGCCAAGTCTGCCCTGGCTACGGTGCTGCTGCTTGCGGCCATCGTGGTGATGATGGGCCAGGTTCCGATAGGAGATCTCCTCGGGAGCTGGTTCCCCGGGCTCGGTCAGTGGATCCTGCGTTTCCCCAACATGGCAGCCAAGAGGGCCATCGAGCTGGGAGTCGGGTTCGGCATCCTGGCCACGAGCCTCAAGATCATCTTCGGCGTCGAGCGTAACTGGCTCGGCGG
>JAFGKQ010000053.1 GCA_016928495.1 Candidatus Fermentibacterales bacterium | reverse complement strand
GCTCTCCCCCTCGCAGTCACCGGGAACTGCTTGTGCAGTCTTACGATAACGGTCCGACTGATCTTCCTGAGCGTCTCGAAGACGCCGACACCGTCGACGGCAACGGCCTCGATGCACGGGACCTTCATCAGGCCCAGCGCCTGCCTTATCTGGTCGACGGGAAGCACGTTGGGAAGATCCCTCTTGTTGCACTGGAGAACCAGGCTGACACCCCTCCTGCGCTGGTGGCGCAGGTTCTCCTTCAGATCCCTGAGACTCGCGATGTTCGCCTCCAGCCGCTCCCTCTGGGAGTCGGCGACGAAGATGATCCCATCCACCCCCTGGAGGATGAGCCTGCGGCTGTCCGAGTACATCGCCTGCCCCGGAACGCTATAGAGGTGCAGCCTGATCTTGAAGCCATGTATCTCGCCCGTGTCGATCGGAAGGAAGTCGAAGAACAGGGTACGCTCGTTGCCCGCAGCAAGCGATATCAGCTTGCCTCTCGAGTCGCTGGGAACCTGTATGTGGATCGCCTTGACGTTGGTCGTCTTGCCCGAAAGCCCCGGACCGCAGTAGACAAGCTTGCAATCGATCTCTCTCGCGCTGTAGCTGACGGTAGCCATCGGATGTCTGGGTGCTACTCCCGTCCGGTTCTGTCCCTGGTCCCACCGCTGTCGCGGCTCTCCGCGCTATCGTCTTCCTCGTCGTTGTCATCGCTGTCCCCGGAAGAAACGTCGCGCTCGACCTCTCTGACACCCTTCTTGAACTCCCTCAGGGCCTTGCCCATCGATCTCGCGATCTCGGGTATCCTTCTGGCACCGAACAGAAGCAGAACGACCAGGAAGATGAAGAGGATCTCGAGGGGTCCCAGGCGGCCGAACATACCGAAGCTTCCTCTCAATCAGAACCAGCGATAGAGGTAACCGACGATCACCAGGCCTACGAAGCTCATCAGGTTGAACCTGAGCCCGATCTCCTCCAACGAGAACCTGAAGACGACCAGGTCGAAGCTGAGGGGACCGATGGATACATCGACCGATCCCGAGAAGAACACCCTCAGAGACGCCGACGTCTCCGGGAGTATCGCCCCTATCGCCTCGCCCAGGACAGTGCCGGTTACGAGCCCGACGATGCTCAGGAATACCCAGAAGCCCGGAGGCCTGCTACTGAGCATGATTGCTGCCCGGACAATCCCTGAATCTAGTCGCGGACGTCGAGGTCAACAAGGGTAATCCAGACCAGCTCCGGCACTCCTCAGGAGTGCGACCGAGAAAAGACCTACGAAGGCACCGGAGACCATTCCCCAGGCCGTCACGGGCACCAGGAGCGTCCCGGCAGGGAGACCCGGAATGAGAACGCTCGCAACCAGGAGCTGAGAGACAAGACTCGCCTCCGCTCCCATGATCGAGACTGCCGTCAGAGATATATAGCGGCGACTGAGCGGCAGGGCCAGGTACATGACGAGGAGAGACGTCGCACAGCCCGCGATCGAGAGCGCGATGACCGGGGTGAAGAGCAGCCCGGTGAACAGCCCCACCGCAAGGACCCTGACGACGCTCACCTGGAGTGCCGTGAGAAACCCGGACCTGACCAGGGCGAAGATGACGACGGCGTTAGCGATTCCGATCCTGACGAAGGGGAAGGGCCTCGGAAGGGCGGACTCGGCGACTCCGGCTGCAACCGCAGCGAGGACCAGTCCCGTGCGCATCCGGTGGCTCACCCCGACCTCCGTTCGTCAGCCCGAAGGCCTCGCCACCCCCGCGGAGCGCTCCAGCACGCGCATCACCCTGTCGAACAGCACTGACTGCGAGAAGCCTCCCCTGGCCTTGGAAAGGGCGTTCGCGGCATAGACGTCCCTCTCTTCTCCCATCATGCGCCTCACTGCCTCCGCCAGAGCGGACGGGTCGCCGCGACGGAACACGAGCCCGGTCGCCTCGTGCTCGTTGAGCCAGGAGACCCCCGTCTCCAGATCGGAGCTCACGACGGGGACCCCGGAGGCCATCGCCTCGAGTA
Organism: Candidatus Fermentibacterales bacterium; assembly: GCA_016928495.1. Classification (GTDB taxonomy): domain Bacteria; phylum Fermentibacterota; class Fermentibacteria; order Fermentibacterales; family JAFGKQ01; genus JAFGKQ01. Next base: position 8,157 of record JAFGKQ010000053.1, on the reverse strand, counting down.
TGACCATGCCATAGGCCTCGCTCCTCTCGGTAGAGGGGAGAATCAGGGCCCTGGCTCCCCTGTACAGGGCGGCGAGCTCGGCGTCCTCCACGTCCAGCTCGATGGTCACGCGCAGTCCCTCGGTCTCGGTACGCTTCATTACGTGCTCTCGAAGGGGGCCGTTCCCGACCATGACAAGCCTCTTGTCGCCGAGAGCGCGCCATGCGTCGAGAAGGACGTCTATGCCCTTGTAGCTCCTGAACCTCCCTACGAAGAGGAAGTAGTCCTCCTCCCCCAGTCTCCTCCTTGTCAACGACACGTGATCGCGTTCGTCCCTGGTCTCCGGGGGATGCCACTTCCCCGTGTCCACTCCTATTGGTATGGGCTCCACGTTGGCAAGCCGTGAGAGCACCTTCGAGGTCTCCACGTAGGTCGGAGAGGTCGCGAGGACTGCTCTGGCGCGCCTGAGGAACCGCAGAAGGAACGGCCGGTAGAGAGGCATCACGAATCGCTGCCTGACGATATCGCTGTGATAGGTAACGACGGTCGGGAGTGCTCCGCCCCAGACGAGGCTCGATATGACGGCCGTCGGGAGAGGAAGATGCACGTGGACGACATCCGGTCTGCGGGCCAGCATCATCGCTCCGAAGCCGGGACAGAAGGGGTTGGAGAGCGCCCTGAAGAGAGTCGGCGCCTCGAAGACCTGCATGCCTTCCAGCTCGGTCCTTCCGGGCCTCAACCCCGGTCTCCTGCGCGCGACGAGGAAGCAGACATCGTGCCCGGCATCACGCAGGAAGCGGCCGAGCTCCGATACGTACCTCTCGATGCCGCCCCTGACCCAGGGGCTTATGTCCTTGTATACCTCGAGCACCCTCATCGCCGGGACAACCTGCGGTAGACCCCGGCCACGCCGGAGGCCATCCTCTCGTGGGTGAAGGACCGGGCGAAGTCCCTGATCGCCCTTCTCGAGTGGTGGGTCTCCAGCCCTCTCGCGATCTCCATTGCGAGAGAGCCGGCATCGGCACCTGCGATTCCGGCCGCCACGCTCCCGTAGACCTCCCTGAGGGCGGCGGCAGGACCGATCACGCTGGGGACGCCGTAGCAGGCTGCTTCCAGGGGCGGGAGACCGAAGCCCTCGTACAGGGAAGGATAGACCAGGAGCTTCGCGCCGGAGTAGGCCGACGCCAGCTCCTCCTCGCTCAGCTCTCCGGTCCAGACAACGTCCCTCGCACGCCTCAGGCGGTCCCTGATCTCCTTCTTCTCCCAACCCATCCTGCCGGACACGACGAGGGTCACCCTTATGCCGTCCCTCGTCAGGGTGTCCCAGGCGTCGAGGAGGGTGCCGAGGTTCTTCCTGGGCTCGATCGTACCGACGAAGAGCGCGTAGTCCCCCTCGATCCCACGCTTGCGTCTGAACATGAGGGGCGTGACATCCTCCCCGGCCTCGGCGGACAGGTAGACGACCGTGATGCGCGAGGCTCCGACGCCCATCCTCGACACCAGCTCGCCCGCAGTGAACTCGCTGTCGGCAATCAGGTGGTCCGCACGCATGGCGGTCCGCCTGAACCGGAGACGGTAGTAGATTCTCCTCGAAGGGCTGAACCACTCGGGCCTCGCGGCGAAGGCGACATCGTGGAACGTGACGAGCAGCGGGACCGCCCTGACCGCCGCCCCGGCGAAGGCCGGAAGGTGAACCAGATCGGGCTCGACCAGCTTCACATGCCTGCGGAGCCTGAGGTTCTCCAGATAGACCTTCCGGAAGCCAGACGGGAACTCGTGGAGGCTGGCCAGGGACTGCTCGGGAGTGCGGATCCCCGCGGCCGTCGAGACCAGGACCTCGGGGGGATCGGCCATGGCTGCGAAACCGGCGAGAAGCCGCCTGGTGTAGCTGCCCGTCCCTCCCCTGTTGCCCAGAGGGGCGCCGGAGACGAGCGCTCTGACCCTAGCCAGTCCGGGCCTCTACCAGGCTCGAATCACCGATGTTGAGGCTCCCGGAGTAGCCTCTCACCGTCGTGTTGCTGCCGATGATCGAATGCTCGAGGGCGCATCCCTCGATCTCCGCGCCCGACCACACCAGGGAGTCCCGGACCACCGATCCGCTTATCCTGCAGTCAGCCCCGACCGAAGCCCAGGGACCTATCACGCAGTTCTCCAGTCTCGCGCTGGATGCCACGAAGACGGGTGGGATGAAGCAGTTCTGGTCCCGGCGACAGGTGTCGGGAAGCTCATGGCCCGCCTTCTCCAGCAGGGCCCTGTTGCTCGATAGCAGGGTCTCGGGCTTGCCGCAGTCGAGCCAGTCGTCCACTCTGAAGACCGAGAAGGCCTCGCCCTCCTGCAGCATGATCTGCATGGCATCTGTCAGCTGGAACTCTCCCCGGGTTCGTCTGCCCGATTCGATGAGGCTCGAAGTCGCACGCATAAGTCTTCTTGCCGAGGCGAAATAATAAACACCAACGATCGCCAGATTGCTCACGGGCTCTTCTGGTTTCTCGACCAGGCCGCTCACTCTGTTGCCGCTCATCAGGACCACCCCGAAACGCCGGGGGTCCTCTACCTTCCGGACCGCGATCATATTGACGTCGGAAGCGACCACGGGATCCAGATCGGCGCTGAAGAGCGTATCGCCGAGGACCACCAGAACCGGGCCCTCGTCGACGAAAGGCGCTGCTCTGCTGATGGCATCGCCCAGTCCGTCGGCCACTGGCTGTTCGGCGACGGAGAGATCGAAGCAGTAGCTGGCCTCGACGTAGTCCCTCACCATCTCTCCGAGATGACCGGTAACGAGAATAAGCCTGTCCACTCCGACAGGAACCAGCAGGTCCAGGATGTGCCCGAGAATGGGTTTGCCGGCTACTTCCAGAAGGGCCTTCGGAGCAGTGTAGGTATGTGGTCTGAGCCTGGTTCCCGCACCGGCTACCGGCACTATCGCCTGCATCCCGGTCCCTCCTTCTCTCCGTCTACTCCGTTTCTTCTTCCTCGAGGAGGATCTGGGGGTATCTCCCGGCAACCGAGCTGTGGACCAGATGCCGGATCTCAGCGCCGCTAGGCAGTCGAAGCGCCTTCTCGGCCACCATTCGTGCGTCGCTCATCGAGATGACGCGGATCATCCTCTTCACTTCGGGTATCAGCATCGTGGCAACGCTGAGCTCGTCCACTCCCAGTCCCAGCAGAATGGGGACTGCCAGCGGGTTGCCGGCCAGCTCGCCACAGACGCCAACCCACTTGCCGGCTTCGTGAACGACTCTCACCACGTCCCTGATCTGACGCAGCACCGCGGGATGGAACGGGTCGAACAGCTTGGCCACGAGCTTGCTGCCCCTGTCCACCGCGAGCGTGTACTGAGTCAGGTCGTTGGTGCCGATGGAGACGAAATCCACGTGCTCGACTAGGAGATCGATCGAGATGGCCGCTGCCGGGGTCTCGATCATGATCCCGAACGGTATGTCACCGGCGACGGGTACGCCTTCATCGTCGAGACCGGCTCTGACGGAGTCCAGTATCTCCCTCAGCCTGAGTACCTGCTCCAGATCCGTTATCATCGGGAACATCACCCTTGCGTTCCCGTGTGTCGAAGCCCTGAGAATTGCCCGCAGCTGCGATCTCAGCATCTCCGGTCTGTCCAGGCAGACCCTGACCGATCTCCAGCCCAGGAACGGGTTGGCCTCGGATATTCCGGAATCGGGAAAGAACTTGTCGCCTCCGAGATCGAAGGTCCTGATTATCACGGGGTCCGGTCTCAGGACCTCCAGAACGTGCACGTACGCGGAGTACTGCGACTCCTCGTCCGCGGAAGGCGAGAGCAACCTCAGGAACTCCGTTCTGAAGAGCCCTACGCCCTTCCCGCCGTACTGACGGACATGGTCGGCCTCCTGAGAGAACTCGATGTTCGCCGCCAGCTCTATCTCGTGCCCGTCCGAGGTAACTGCGGGCTCACCGGCGAGAGAGCAGAGCGACTCCTCGATGGAGTCGAACTTCCTCTTGAGCTCCCTGTAGAACAGCAGCTCGCCCTCGTCCGGCCTTACGACCACCTTCCCGTGGATGCCGTCGATGATGACCGTGTCCCTGGGGTTTACGTCATCGGTGAGCCCGGTCAGACCCACCACTGCCGGTATGCCGAGGCTTCGAGCGAGTATCGCGGTGTGCGATGTCGCCCCGCCCTTCTCCGTAGCGAAGCCCAGCACGATGTCACGCGTCAGCCCCGCAGTGTCGGATGGATCGAGGTCGCCGGCTATGAGAACGAATGGACCGGCCTCCCTGTCCAGCGCCTGCCGTTCCGTCCCCAGGAGCTTCTCCACTATGCGTCGACCGACGTCCCTCACGTCCGCCGACCGTTCCCTGAGGTAGGGATCCGCGATGGACTCGAAGCGCGACACCGCATCCCTCAGCACTGAGCCAACCGCGAACTCCGCGTTGACCCTCTGCTCCTCTATCATGCGCTCGACCGAGGCTATCAGCGCCGGGTCCTGGACCAGGAGCAGGTGGACCTCGAAGAGCTCCCTCCCCACGACCAACTGGTCGGCCTTCTCGGATACGCCGATGAGCTCCTGGCGGGTGAGCTCGACAGCCTGACGGAACCTCTCGAGCTCCGCTCTGACAGCCTCCTCTCCCTCACCTATTCTCTTCCTGCTCACGCGCAGCTCCTCGACGTGCAGCAGGAACGCAGGACCGATGGCGATCCCGGGAGAGGCTACGGCACCATGAAAGACCCGTCCCAGTCTCAGTCCTCCCCGAAGCCCGAGCTTACCAGCTCACAGATCGCGTCCACAGCGTCCTTCTCGTCCTTGCCCTCGGCGATGACCACGAGCTGTGAGTCCTTGCCGGCGGCAAGGGTCATGACTCCCATGATGCTCTTGGCGTTGACCTCGTCGCTTCCGAACCTGAGTCTCACGTCCGACCTGAAGACCGAGGCCCTGCGGACGATCAGCGCGGCGGGACGCGCATGTATGCCGAGCCGGTTCGGAACGGTGACTGTCCTTTCGGTCAAGACGCGCTCCCCGCTCGCGGTGAAGGGTCCTCCGCTTCGGGCAACCGCTGGTCTCCGACGGGGTCGGACAACCGTCGAATCATGTTCCTGATCAGGTCCTTGTCCAGCTCCACCGCCGCATTCCGCCCGGAGCGCCTCAGGAGCGTGGTCATGGCCGCCACTTCGATGAGCAGCGTTATGTTCCTTCCAGGGAGAACCGGGAGCACGATGAGGGGGATCTTCACCCCGAGGATGGCGGTGAACTCCGTCTCCAGGCCGGTGCGCTCGCAGTCCATGTCCTCCGACCAGTCGGTGAGCCTTACCTCGAGATCCACCTGCTGCCTCGATTTTATCGCTCTTATGCCGTACAGGGTCGCCACGTCCACGACGCCGATGCCTCTCAGCTCCATGCGATACCCGATGGTGGCATCGGCCATGCCCACCAGGGCGTCGCCCGCCCTTCTTACCCTTACGACGTCGTCGGCGACGAACCGGTGCCCCCTCTCCACCAACCCGAGCACACTCTCGCTCTTGCCTATCGCGCTCCTGCCGGTGCACAGGATCCCGACGCCGTACACATCGACAAGAGAGCCGTGGATGGACTGCTTCGGACAGAACACCTCGGAGAGGTACCCCGTGAGGTCCCTTATGAGCGGCGTGGTATCCCCGGGAGAGACCAGCAGAGCGGCTCCCGACGCCCTGCAGCAGTCCACCAGCTCTGTCGGAGGCTCGAGGCCCTTGGTCACGATGCAGCAGTAGACCGGGAAGCAGAAGACGTGCGCAAGCGCCTTCCTTCGCTCGGCTTCGGAGGGCAGCCTGCCGAGATAGGTGATCTCGGTCTCGCCGAAGATCTGTATGCGGTCGTGGAGGAACCTGTGCGTGTAGCCAGTCAGGCACAGCCCCGGCCTGTTTGTGTCCGGAGACTGGACCATCCGGTCCCCGCCCTCACAACCAGGGTGGGGGGAGAGCCTCAGCCGCTCGCCCGTCTGCTCCAGCAGCACGGCGACAGTCAGGTTGTCCGGATCCGGGTAGATGTCTGGCAATGAGCCCCCCGAAGTGAGTGAGAGCCCGGCCTACTTCTCGGCCAGGAGCTCGACGACCTGGCTCTGGCCCGAGCCGGTTCGGTAGACGGCGCTGAGCCTGTCCGTCTCCTTGTTGAAGAAGACCAGGTAATCGCTGCCCGAGACCTCGAACTCGAGCATGGCGTCGCTTGTCGTAAACCTGGGCAGCTCGCTGTCGGGAACATCGACCGAGACGCTTCCGAGGCCGGAGCTCTCGGCCGGGAAGAGCACCCTCCTGAATTGGGTGCCTCCGCTCCCGGAGGCGGGTCTCTGGGCACCGTTGGAGCCCGTGCGGTGGGGGTGCCTGTGGATCTTCTCCTTGAATCTCCTGAGCTGCCTCTCGACATTGGCATGAGCTTCATCGAACGCAGCGTACATGTCGTGGGACTTGGCCCTGGCGTTTATGTTGAGCCTGTCGCCCAGCATCTGGATATGCGAGTGGTTGGTGCCGGACGTCACTTCGAGAATGACGTGGATGTCGTCAATTCCGTCGTAGAACCTGTCCAGTCCGGAGAGCCTGTCGATGACATGCTGCCTCAGCCCTTCGGTAAGGTCGAAGTGCCTGGCGCTGACTTCGATGTTCATGCATCCTCTCCCTTCTGACCTGACCCGGCGCGGGGGCGTCCGGGAGCTGCCGTGCCCGGCTCTGATGCCGGCAGGGATCGTTCCGTCGCTCGATCGGGGAACTGCAACAGCGCAGGGGTCAGAAAAGCCCGCCTGCTTACTGCTAGTCGGCAACCAGGCGAGCTCATGTCGAAGAACTCTGTCCTTCTCTGTTTCTCACGGGAGAATAATAGCCCGGGCATCACGGACGGTCAACCAAAACCGGAGGGATGCCCCGGTGTCCGCAGCCCGTCGATAGCGCGCTTTCACGAGCCCTTCCTGTCGCTCTTCCACCTGGATCTTATCTCCAGCTTCTTCATCCTGTATAGAAGCGTCCGATAGCTTATCCTGAGTAGCCTGGCGGCCTCGGTTCTGTTCCCGCCGCACTCCTCGAGAGCACGCAGGATCATCTCCCTCTCCCTCTCCATGGCAGCTCTGCTGCCGGCCTCGAGAAGGCCGTCACCCTCTTCCGGCGCGGCATCCTGCCCTCCCGAAGGGCCAGGAGGGATCTCGATGTGGCAGCTCGAGATGGTCCCGCGCCCTCCGCACAGGGCTGCAGCTCTCAGTATGATGCTCCGGAGCTCCCTGATGTTGCCGGGCCAGCCATAGGACATGAAGACCTTCATGGTCTCGCCGTCCACGCTCATCCCTGAGAAGCCGGCCAGTGCGAGGAAATGCTCGACCAGCATGGGGATGTCCGCAAGCCTCTCCCGCAGCGGGGGGAGCCTGACCGGAAACTCGCTCAACCTGTAGTAGAGATCCTGCCTGAAGCTGCCTTCCCTCGTCTCCCTGTCCAGGTCCCGGTTGCTCGCAGAGACGATCCTGACATCGCACTTCCGGGTCTGGGTGCCTCCGACCCTGGTGAGCTCCTTCTCCTGGAGCACGCGCAGTATCTTGCCCTGAAGAGCGGGCTCCATGTCGCCGATCTCGTCGAGGAACACGGTGCCTCCCTCGGCTATCTCGAACCTTCCGGGTCTCCTCTCGCCGGAACCGGTGTAGGCTCCCTTCTCGGCGCCGAACAGCTCGCTCTCGAGCAGCTCCCTCGGTATGGCCGCGCAGTTCACGGGGACGAAGGGCCCGTCGCTCCTGGAGCTGGAATCGTGCACGAAGCGTGCGAGCAGCTCCTTGCCGGTCCCGCTCTCGCCCATGATGAGCAGGTTGAGATCCGTTCCGGCACCCTTCCTGGCTCTCTCGACAGCCTGAAGGAACGATTCCGAAGAGCCGACCATCCCGGCCTTGCCCGGCCTGTCTCCCGTTCCCGCATGCCGGCGCGCCAGCCCGATCAGCTCGTCGAGCTCGAAGGGCTTCGCTATGAAGTCCCTGGCTCCCAGCTTCATGGCCTCGACAGCCTGCTCTATGGTGCCGTAGGCCGTCATGAGTATCACGGGAACGGGGGGGTGCCGCTCCAGGGCCTTCCTGAGGATGTCCATGCCGTCGGCGCCGGGAAGGCAGACGTCCGACACGACCAGATCCAGTCGCTCCTCGGAATCCAGCGCTTTGAGGGCCGAGGTGCCAGTCGCGACGGGATGCACGTCGAAGCCCTCATCCTCG